>DATFOL010000182.1:0-15919 GCA_035265545.1 Gemmatimonadaceae bacterium
TTCAATGTGACCCTCACCCCCGGCAGGTACGGCCTGATCTGCTGGATCCCCGACGCGAAGGACGGCAGGCCGCACTCGATGCACGGCATGGTGCAGGAGCTCACCGTCGCGGCGAAGTGAGCTGACCGCGCGAGAGAGATCAGTGACGAACGGCCCCGCACGCAATCGACGCGTGCGGGGCCGTTCGCGTGCGAGCCACACGTCTGAGCGCTCCGCTGAGGCGTTCGATGGCCCAAGGCTCCAGTTCGAGCCCTTGCGCCGCGTACTATTCAACAGTAGTATGGTTGTGTAGCTCGCGTCGCCCCGCATTGTCGACACCGGCCGATCTCATGAAACCGCACTGGTTCTTCATCCTTCTCTCGGTCTCCTCGGCGCCACGCTATGGCACCGCGATCCAGGACGACGTGCGCGAGCTGAGTGGCGGAGACGTGCGGCTCTGGCCGGCGACGCTGTACGGCTCGCTCGAGGAGCTCGTTGGGCAAGCATGGCTGGAGGAGATCGCCGAGGACGAACGCCCCGAGGGCATCTCCGGGCGCGAGCGCTTCTATCGGATCACGCGCGCCGGCCGTCTCGCCCTGAAGCGCGAGGCCGCGCGGCTGGAGTCACTCGCTCGCGTCGCGCGCTCGCGCCTCGCACTGGGTGGGACATGAGCTGGACGAGCATCTACCGATCGGCCCTGCGCCTGCTCCCCGTTGGACTGCGGCGCAAGCATGGTCTGGCGATGGAGTCCCTCTTCGCGCGCGAGCTCGGCCGCGCCCGCGCGCGTGGACGGCTGCACGGTGCGCTCGTCGGAGTCGCGGGCGTCTGGGACGTTGTACGGCGAGGCATGTATGAGCAGGTGCGCCCCGGGCGCGCCGCCGCCGGTGAACCCCACGATGATCCATCACAGGAACGGGACGCGATGGACGCGCACATTCTGCAGCCGACGACTCGGGAGCTCCTGCGCCGCCACGCCGCTTCGTTCAGTACCGCGTTCGTGGCGCTCACGGTGCTGATGCTCACTCTGTTCGCGACGAGGGAGCTACCGGCGCTGAGCGCACGGGGAGCATCATCCGGCACCATCGCGGAGGCGCTGGTGTTCGCGGTGCCCTTCGTCGCGGCGCTGTCGATCCCGATGGCCGTTCTCGTCGCCGTGCTCTGGGAGTTCACGCGGCTCGGGGCGGACGGAACGCTCGCCGCCGCCCGGCGGGAACGTGATGGCGTCCGCCGCCTGGTCGTCCCCGTATTGGGTGCGGCCGTCGGCGTCGCTGCGCTCGCATTCCTGGTGATCGCGGAGATCGTCCCTCGTGCGAACGAGCGACTCGTGACCGTGCTCGAGCAACGCGCGACGGCTCCGAGCGACCGCATGATGACGATCACCGAGCTGCGAGACGCAGCGCGGACTGTTCGCCGCAACACCGAGCCTCTCGCCAGCGCTTGGGCTGCCAGGTACGAGGTGGAAGTCCAGAAGAAGTTCGCCCTCCCCACCGCATGCGTGGTCCTCGCACTGGCCGCCATGGCCATCGCGCTCAGCGTTCCGCGCGGCGGCGCGGTGCTGGTGATCGGCGCGAGCCTGGTGGTGTCCGGCGCGTACTACATGATGCTGATCGCAGGCGAAAGTCTCGCCGACCGGCTGGTGGTGTCGCCGTTCGTCGGCATGTGGGGGGCGAACGCACTCCTGCTCGCCGCAGCGCTACCAGCCGTGTGGAGGCGTCGCGCGCGCCTCGCTTAGAGGGCAGCGCGACACCGACCTGCGCGGCACCTTCGTCTGGGTCCGGCGCCAGGGCGCTGGGAGCTCGTCACCAATCAGCTCACCCCCGTCGTGGCGTGACGCGAATACGCACGCACTCACGCACTCACGCAACGCAATGCATCGCGTCCGCCAACAGGACCTCCCGTTCCTCGGAAGCTCGCACCAGTTCGTCGGCGCCGACCAGGGCGACGTCGCCGTGTCCGTCTTCCTGTTTCACGGATTGCCGGGGAAGGGGCCCGGTCCGCATCGGCATCCGTACGACGAGATCCAGTTCATCCGATCGGGGCGCGGGCGCTGGACGGTCGATGGAAAGGAGTTCGAGGCCGGCGGCGGCGACGTGCTGGTGATCAAGGCCGGCGAAGTACACGCGTTCCACTGCATCGGCGACGAACCGCTGATTCAGGTCGACGTGCACCTCAGTCCGCGCTTCATCCAGGAGAACCTCGGCTGAGGGTCGAGCGATGACGACGTTCGAGCTTCGGCCGATCGGGCGCGTAGTGTCTTCACTCGTCGATCCGACCATCGCGCCGCGTCAGCCCGACGAGGGAGCACCACCTGCGACGCTCGAGTTCATCGACGGACCGCGCGTGCGCGTACGGAGCCTCGAGGCGCTGGACGGAACACCAATCGTCGACGTCAAGCCGCTCATCGGAGAGGTGAACGAGCGATGAACGGCGCCTGACGAGACGAGCGGGCGAGGCGCGAAACGCGAGGTATGGACCTCGCGCTCGCGCCCCTCCCTCCCTGTCGGCCTCAGCGCCCGTACGGCGGCGCGGCGATGTTGTCGACCGTCCAGACCTCACCGCCGAGCGTGACGATGTAGGCGGTGTTCTGGATGATCTCCAGCGAGGTCGGACGGTCCAGCCCACTGGCGATGGTGGTGAGGCTGCCGTCCGAGTTGACGCGCATGAGCGTGCCGGTGTTCGGATCCGCCGGAGCCCCCTCGAACGGGCCGTCCCAGAAGCCCTGCGAGAGGGCGAAGAGTGTGCGCCCGCGACCGAATTCCACGTCGACGGCCAGTCTGATGCCGGACGCTACCTCCGTGGCGGTCGTCGAGCCCAACTCGAACGTCACCACCTTGCCGTTCTGTGGGAGGTGGGGGATCGGCCCGGCCTGGGCGAGGTAGATCGAGTTGCCCCAGACGGCCAGCCCGGTCGGCACGATGTCGGGGAAGGCGATCACCTCGGTGATCTCGCCGTCGCGGCTGACCCACAGTACCCGGTTGTGGTGCCCGTCGGAGACGAGGAAACCGCCGCGGTAGGGTTCGATCGCGTACTGGAAGCCGGTCGGAACGAAGAACGCGGGGATCGGCGGATTCTCGATCGACCACGCGCCGATGTCGGCGATGACGGTAGAGCTGGTCGGACTGTCGACGCGGTAGATACCGACGATGTCGCTCTCTCCCAGGTCCTCCCCGACGCCGGTGACCAGCGCGTACGCGGTCGAGCCGATGAAGGCGACGTCGACCACTCCGGCGCCGAGGAAGAAGGGGTCCGGATTGCGGGCCGGCAGCCCCGTGGCGAAGAGCGTGCGCGCGCCGGTCTTCGGGTCGATGCGCCAGATGCTGCCGGTGAGCGTCGCGGTCACGAACAGGTCCCCGCCGGGGCCGACGGCGCTCCCCTGGGTCTCTTCCAGGCCAGTCATCAGAAGCTGTTTCTCGCCCGCGACCTGGGTCGCCGCCCCGTCGCGTTTCAGCGAGGGATCGCTCGTGGCCGGGCCGAGGAGTGACGCGGGATCGCCGCACGCGGCGAGGGCACAGACGAACAGGAACGAGAACGCGATGCGGTGCCGCATAGGTGGCGACCTCACGAGGTGGGAGCGGAGACGTCGGGTGTGGGCGGTCGGGCCGCGGCGGACGCCGCGCCTCCGCTCGAGCGCCCGCTATTGAGGAGTGCGGAAACGGCGCGAAAAGTCCCTCACGGGACGGCGCTTGACCGCGCGTACCGGCCATCCCATTATCGCGCAGCAACTGTTTCTGGTCGCCAGCGCCTTTCACCGCGCGGAAGCCGAGGGCATGTCGATGTCTCGCCGGAAGCCCGCCATCGCGACGGCGCGTGCCGAGCCCATCGCGGGTCCGGTCGCGACTCCCGTGTCGGCCGGCTCCGCAGTCGAGGGTGCGGACGTGACCGCGCTCCTCATCGCCTGGAGCGAGGGCGACGGCGCGGCACTCGACACTCTCCTGCCGGTCGTGTACGCCGAGCTCCGTCGCCAGGCTCGGCGCGCGCTGCGCCGTGAGGCCGCGGGCCACACGCTCCAGCCGACCGCGCTCGTCCACGAGGCGTACCTCAAGCTGGTGGATCAGCGGCCAGGCCGATGGCACGGACGCGCGCAATTCTACGGCGTCGCCGCTCGGTGCATGCGGCAGGTGCTGGTCGACGCAGCGCGCACGCGGCGCGCGGCCAAGCGCGGCGGTGGCGCTCAGCCGATCACGCTCAGCGATGCCGATGGCACGCCCGCCTCGGAGGGCGAGGCGGCTGGCGACGACGTGCTCGCGCTCGACGCGGCGCTCGCCCGGCTCGCCGCCCTGGATCCGGATCAGGCCCGCCTCGTCGAGCTGCGCTACTTCGCCGGCCTGACGCTCGATGACACCGCTGCCACGCTCGGCGTCTCGTCCGCGACGGTCTCGCGGGAGTGGAGGGTGGCCCGCCGATGGCTCCGACGCGAGTTGACCCGGAGCGCGAAATGAGCCGTCCAGGCGAGGCGCAGGAAGCCGCCCTGTCGACACCGATGACGCCCGAGCGCTGGCGCTTGGTGAAGTCCATCGTGCAGGAGGCACTCGCGCGCCCCGCGGCCGCGCGCGCTTCGTACGTCCACGAGGCATGTGGAGCCGACGCCGCGCTCCGCGCCGAGGTCGACTCGCTGCTCGTCGATCCCGACACTGGCGCGGATTCGGACGGCTTCCTCGCATCGCCGTCGGGCCTGGGCGCCATCGTCGCCGCTGTCGTCGGCGAGTTTTCGACGGATAGCACCGGAGCCGCCGAGGCAGACTCCGATGCGGACGTCGCCGCCGCACAATTCGCGGCGCTCTCGGCGGCGCTGGCAGGCCGGTACGAGATCGAGGGCACCCTCGGACATGGCGGGATGGCAACCGTCTACCTCGCGCGCGACCTCCGGCACCGGCGTCGTGTCGCGCTCAAGGTCCTGCACCCCGCGCTCGGCGCGCTCCTCGGGCCGCAGCGCTTTCTGCGCGAGATCGAGACGGCGGCGAATCTGAGCCACCCGCATATCCTGCCGCTCCACGACTCGGGCCGCGTGCCCCTCGGGGAGCGAGCCGAAGACGGTCTTCTCTACTATGTAATGCCGTACCTCAGCGGGGAGTCGCTCCGCGCGCGACTGCGGCGCGAAGGGCAACTCGCCGTGCCCGAGGCGCTCCAGGTCGTGCGGGAGGTCGCCGCCGCGCTGGATTACGCGCACCGGCATGGCGTGGTTCACCGCGACGTGAAGCCCGAGAACATCTTGCTGGACGAGGACGGGCATGCGCTCGTCGCCGACTTCGGCATCGCCCGCGCGGACCACGACGACGCGGCGGGCACCGACGACGGCGTGCCCGGTGTCGGCACCGACATGCTCACCGAGCGAGGCCGCGTCATCGGGACACCGGCCTACATGAGCCCCGAGCAGGCGCGCGGCCAGCGCGAGCTCGACGGACGCAGCGATCAGTACAGCCTCGCCTGCGTCGCGTTCGAGCTGCTCGTCGGCGCCGCGCCATTCGCCGGCACCGGCGCCGAGCAGCTCGCCGAGCGCCCCACTCAGACTCCCGCGTCGCTCGTGGAGCGGCGCCCCGACCTCCCGTTCGCCGTGGATGCCGTGCTCACCCGCGCGCTGGCGCTCGCTCCGGGCGCGCGCTTCGACACGACTTCCGCCTTCGCCGATGCGCTGGCGAGCTCGATTCTCGACGTTCAAAGACCCGACGATCGAAACGTTGGCGCTCCGCTCGGCGACCCCAGTCCCGGATCGGCGCGGCCGTCGCGACGGCGGCTGTTCGCTGCTGCGGGGCTCATCGCCGCGAACGCGATCGTCGCCACTCTCGTCGTGCGCGATGCGCGTGGGCCACGCGCGCCGCCCGCACCCGTCGGCCCGCCCGTGCTCGCCGTGCTCCCGTTCCAGAACCTCGGCCCGCGGAGCGATGCGTACTTCGCCGACGGGCTCACTGACGAGCTGACGGGACGCCTGGCCGCGGTCTCGGGGCTGCGCGTGATCGCCGGGTCGAGCGCGCGGCAGTACAAGGGGAGCACGAAGGAACCGCGGGAGATCGCACGCGAGCTCGGCGCCACCCACCTGCTCACGGGCACCGTGCGCTGGGAGCGCACGACTGGCGGCGTCGGTGGCGCTGGTGGTGGGGCGGGTACGGGGCGCGTGCGCGTCCGCCCGGAGCTGGTGCGCGTTGCTGACCAGGCGACCGTGTGGACGGAGCCAGTCGAGGGCTCGCTCGAGGACGTCTTCCTCGTCCAGGTGCGCGTCGCTGAGCGCGTGGCCACGTCGCTCCACGTCTCGATCCTTGCTGACGAGCGTCGCACAGTGACCGCGCCGCCGACCCGCAATCTGGCTGCGTACGACGCTTACTTGCGCGCGCTGGCCAACATGGGGAGTGGGTCCTTCGCATCCACCACTGCGCGGCGGGCCGCCGTCGCGGAGCTGGAGCACGCGGTGATGCTCGACCCCACCTTCGTCGCGGCGCACGCACAGCTCGCGGGGGCATACAGTGCGATCCACCTTGTCACCGGCGACCCGGCGGTGCTCGCCCAGGCGCGCGCGAGTGCCGAGCGTGCCTGGGCTCTCGATTCGACTGCTGTGGACTCCCGTCGCCTGCGCGTCGCGTATCTGGTCTGGGCCGGCGATATCGAGGGCGCCCATCGCGCAGCGAGCGCGTTCGTCGCAGCGGCGCCCGGACTTGCGGTGGCGCACGACCGGCTCGGCGGAGTGGAAGACGTGATGGACCACGTGGACGCCTCGATCGCGAGCTACCAGCGCGCCGCGACTCTCGACCCACGGTCGGCGAGACCGCTCGAGCGGATCGCGACCCTGCACCAACAGGCCTATCGATACGCGGAGAGCGTTCGGTACCGCGAGCGCTCGCTCGCGCTCGACCCGGGGGCCACGATCTCGTACTGGATCTACATGATGTGCCAACTGAGCTGGCGGACGGATACCGCTGCCGCCCGCCGCGTGGCCGAGCGCGGTGGCCCCGCGCTCGAGGGGATGCTCCTGCGGCTCACGAACGACGGCGGAATGACCGCACTCTGGCACCAGGTGCTCGGTCCCGCGGTGTGGCGAACGAGGGATACGCTCTCGCTCGCAGGCTACTCCGCCGGCGACGATGGATTCCCGCCGGAGCTCTACCTCCTGATGAAGTTCCGCCACTTTGCGCTGACTGGCCGACCGGAGCGCATGCGCGCCTACGCCGACTCCGCCGTGGCGCAGCTCGAGCCGGCGCTGCGGCGCGCGCCGGACGTCACGCTGTACGAGACCCACTCACGGCGGTCGATCCTCGCCGAGGCGTACGCGCGGCTGGGGCGTGCCGCCGACGCCGCGCGCGAGATCGATCGCTACCTCGCCGAAGTGCGGGCAGGTCCGCGCCGCAGCTACGTGCCGAACGCGCTCGTGAACAGTGCCTACGTGCTCGTCCTCAGCGGGCGGCGGGACGAGGCCGTGGCGCGGCTCTCGGAGGCGCTGCGGCTGCCGGCGGGGGCGTTCATCTCGCGCGCGCTCCTGCGCGCCGACGCGTCGTGGGCGCCACTGCGCGGGCACCCGGGGTTCGAGCTGCTGATCGCGGCGAGGTAAGTGGCGCCGGTGTGGCGCCTGGACGTGCCGACGCGGAACCATGGCCGTGCCTGACGGCTATCTGCGTGATGCAGAGCCCCTCATTATGCCGGCGACGGTTCTCGGTCCGGCAGGCAATGTCCATCGGCCGGCCGAGCGAGATGACGGCCGGACCACATCCCATCGGCCGCAGCATCGTTGCGAGCGCGGTCATCGCACTGCGGGCGGTCGCGTGAGCACGCCCGTGGACGAGCTCACATTGCTGGCCGACGCGGACCGTCGCGCGCTGACCTACCTCGCGGGCGTGGCGACGCGACGCGTTATCCCCGATGTGGACGCGCTCGCGGCCCTGGCACGATTCGACGAGCCGCTCCCCGACGTCGGCCACGCCGACGCCGAATCGCTCGCGCTGCTCGATTCGGTGGGCTCGCCAGGCACGGTGGCTTCCAATGGACCGCACTACTTCGGCTTCGTGATCGGTGCCGCGCTCCCTGCCGCAGCGGCGGCGGAGCGGCTGATGCTCGCGTGGGATCAGTGTGCATCGTCGTTCGACAACTCGCCAACCGCGGCGATGCTCGAAGCAGTCGCGGCTCGCTGGGTGCTCGAGGCGCTCGACCTCCCCCGCGAGAGCGCGGTCGGCTTCGGCACGAGTGCCACTGCCTGCGGCATCGCCTGTCTCACCGCGGCGCGGCGCACGCTGCTGGCGCGTGCGGGCTGGGACTTCGACCGTCAGGGACTCGACGGCGCACCGCCTATCCGGGTGGTCGTCTCCGAGACGGTGCACGTGACCGTGAAGAAGGCGCTTCGCGTACTCGGTTTCGGGCTCGATCGAGTGGTCGTCGCACCGACCGACGCCGACGGGCGCATCGATCCCGCGCGGCTGCCGGCGCTCGACGCGCGCACGATCCTCTGCCTGCAGGCGGGCGAGGTGAATACCGGCGAATTCGACCCGTTCGCGGCGATCATGCCGATTGCACGGGCGGCTGGCGCGTGGGTGCACGTGGACGGTGCGTTCGGGCTGTGGGCGCGGGCGTCCGCGGACTCGGCGCCTCTGGCCGCCGACGTCGAAGGGGCGGACAGCTGGACCACGGACGGTCACAAGTGGCTCAACACTCCGTACGATGGCGCGATGGCGATCTGCCGCGATGCGAGCGCGCTCGCCGCGGCGATGAACGGCGACGCCGTGTATGCCACGGCCGGCGCGGGACCATTGGGCCGTGACGCGCAAAAGAACCTGACGCTCGAGTTCTCCCGACGGGCCCGCGGCATCCCGGTGTGGGCGGCGCTCCGCACGTTGGGCCGCTCCGGAGTGGCCGCGCTCGTGGACCGACACCGCACCCAGGCGCGGCGACTCGCCGATGGGCTGCGTGCGGCGGGCTTCGAGGTCATCAACCGTGTGGCGCTCAACCAGGTGCTGGTGCGCGGTGCGACGGACGACGCGACGCGCCAGATCCGCGCCGACGCGGTGGCGACCGGCGCGGTCTGGTTCGGCATGACCGTGTGGCAGGGGCGTCCGGCGTTTCGCCTGAGCGTCTCGTCGTGGCGAACCACGGACGCAGATATCGATGCCGCGATTCGGACGATCGCGGCGTCGACGGCGCGCTGAATTCCCTTACAAGAAGCTGGTCCAAGCGCTCGCTCGCTCGCCGACTCCTCGCGCGGCCTAGTAGCTGCCATTCTGCATCGCGCCTCCCATCGGCAGCGCCTTCATGATCGCCGCATCCACGTTCTGTTCCCCGCCCACTCCGGTGTACACCACCCTTCCCTTTGCGTCGACCACGACGAGGTACGACGTGTGCGGCACCTTGTACGCGGCGACGGCTTTCCCGTCGCGGTCGAACACGAAGTCGCCGCCGAGCTGCTTCGATTCGACGAACGCCCTCTGCTTCTCGGGCGTCTGGTTGTCCTTCACGCCGACGGACACGAATGCCACGCGTCCCGCGTACTTCTCGCGCGCCGCCTGCATCTGCGGCTCGAGCTGCTTGCAGAGCGGGCACCACGTCGCCCAGAACTCCAGCACCGCGGGCTTGCCGTGGAGGTACGATCCGAGGTCAACTTTTCGGCCGTCGAGCGTCTCGACTGCCGCGCCTGGCGCCACGGCGTCGAGCATGATGCCACCCTCCTGTGCGCTCGCGCGGCCCGGCGCGAGCGCACCCATGGCGACGAGGACGATGACGCTGAGCAAACGATTCTTCATAGCAGAACCTGACCCATGGAGACGAGATAGTACTCGGCGACGCCGAGCAGGATGATCGCGAACGCACGCTTGACCCAGAGCATCCATGGGCCGGCGCGGGGCAGTCGAAGCGACGTGTCGGCGACGAATGCGAACGCCAACAGGAGCGACGACATGCCCAGAGAGAAGACGAACAGGTAGAGGAAGCCGAGCCATGCGCTCCCTGTGGCCGAGACCCAGGTGAGGATCGCCGCCATCACCGGCGCGCCGCACGGCGCGGCGACCAGACCGGACGCGATCCCCATCACGAACACCCCCGCGTATCGCCCGCCCTCGCCCATCGTCGCGGCGCGATCGCGCAGCGCCTGCGGAACTGGCACCGGGATGACGTCCGCCATCATCGCCGCGGCGAGGAGCATGACGTTCGCCATCACGAACAGCAGCCACGGGTTCGTGCTGACCGAGCCGAACAGCGTGCCCGTGAGCCCGGCGAGCAGACCGAGGCCCGCGTACGCTGAGGCGAGGCCGATCACGTACGTGAGCGCGAGCGTCATGCGCGCGGTGCGGCGCCGAGCGCCCACGCCGCCGCCGACGATCGACACCGTGATGGGGATCATCGGATAGAGGCAGGGCGTCAGGCTCGTGAGCACGCCGCCGACGAAGACCGCGGCGAGGGCCGCCGCCGGGTGCGTCGAGAGGCTGCTGGCGAGACTACTCGGGTCGAGGATCATCGGAGCCGCGGGAGTGGGCTGGAGGAGACGTGAGCGGTAGCGCGATCCCCTCGCGATAGTTCCCGCGCAGCTCGGCGAGCGCGCGCCGTATCAGGCGATCTCGGGTCGCGCGCGTTCGCGGACATCGGGAAGGGAAAGGGAGGAGCACGGTGTGGCGACGGATGTCGCCCGTCCTCCCGTCGTAGCGATCAGGTGCGCGGAGAGTTCCGGCCACGACGCCGCGCGTCGCTCACTCCGCTAGTGCGGCGTGATATCGTCCGTACGGAGTGAGCGGAGCGCGGACCGCACGCGCTCACGCAGGCGCGCCTCGTCGTCGTCGGGCACATCGGGCGGCGCCGAGGCGGCGAGCGCGCCGCGCATCGTGCGCGCGAAGTCGAAGTGCGGCGGGCAGAGCACACATGTTGCGAGGTGCTCCTCCACCTCGGTGCGCGCGATGTCCGTCAGGCGTCCGTCGAGAAAGTCCCAGAGGCGCCGCACGGCGGTCTCGCAGTCGATGGAAGCGGGATAGGCATCCGGCCCGGCATCGGGTGGTGTCATGTGGTCTCCTTGGGACGGAGTGGCGACGCGGCCGGTGCGAGCGACGACGGTGATGGCGACACGGCGCGCGACGCCCGGGTCCGCGCGAGCTCCCAGTCGCGTGCATGCTCGAACAACAGGTCTTGCAGGAGTCGTCGCGCGCGAAAGAGACGCGAGCGCACGGTGCCCACCGCGACGTCGAGGACGAGCGCGGCTTCCTCGTAGCTCTGACCCTCGACGTCGACGAGCACCGCGACGCCGCGGTAGTGTGGGGGCAGCGCGGCGAGCGCGCGGTCGATCGCCGCACGCAGATCCATCCGCTCGACGATCTCGGCCGCTCCCGATCGCTGCGCGTTCCAGTGCGCGACCGCCGTCGCCAACGACTCCAGCTCGGGATCGTCGTCCGGCGCCTCGACGTAGCGCGCCTCACGCCGGATCGTGCGCAGGAAGGTGTGGTGGCACACCGCGAAGAGCCACCGTCGCGGATCGGAGCCCTCTTGAAAGGTGTGCCATCCACGCAGCGCCTGGAGGTAGGTCTCCTGCACGAGATCATCCGCGCGCGACGCGTCACGCGTGAGCGCGCGCGCGAACCGCGCCACCTCGGCGAGGTGGGGCATCGTCAGGCGCTCGAAGGCGACAACGTCGGAGGCGTGCTGCATGTCGTCGCTGTTACGGTGCATTCACGAGTGAACCAACCCTCGGCGCCTCGGCATGCCCGCGAGTGGGATGGCATTCCACTCGCGGGCCGCCAAGGGCCTATCATCTCGGCCTCTCAGTATGCCGCGAGGCCCTGCATTCCGCTCGCCGGAGCGCCGGCACTGACGTCGGGCAGCGCCGTGAGCGTCCCGCCCTCACCGATGACGAATGTGCCGATGTTTCCCTGTCCCGCCTCGAGAGTGTAGATGAAGCGCGACCCCACGTGGTCCAGGTCGATCGGGATCGCACCGGCGCCCGATTCACCCGTTGCGGCGCCGGGCGTGATCGGGGTGAGGTTGCCCGCCGCATCGACCGCGAACCCCGCCAGGGTGCTGGTGGCCGAGTTCGTGATGTAGGCGAAGCGGCCGTCGCTGGTGATCGTCACCCAGCACGGCGCGGCGCCAGAGGTGGAGATCGAGGCGGTGATCGGCGTCAGCGCGCCGTTCGTCGCCAGCGCGTACGACGACACAGCTCCCTGCGTCTCGGAGACGATGGGCTGGTCGCGCGTGGTGATATCGAAGCCGAATGCCGCGCCGCCATGGCTCGCTGACACCACAGGCGCTCCGAGCCGCCCGTCTTCGTTCACGGGGAACACCTCGAGCCGGTTGCTCACGCGCTCGCTGACGATCAGATGCGTGCCGTCGGCGGTGAAGCGTACCGCGGCGGCGCCGTCCGCGCCCGTCGCGAGCGAGCGGATCGCATTCGGAATCGCGACGAGCCGCGCACCACCGGTGACGCGGAAGCCGCTCAGCGTGTTGTCGTTCGTGTTGAGCGCGTAGAGCAGGTTGTCGTGCACCGCGAGACTGACCGGACGCGAGCCGCCGCTCGACACCGTGCTGGCGAGCGTCAGCGCGCCGTCGGCACCCACGCGGAAGCTGGAAACCTGATCGCTTCCCGCGTTCACGGCGAACAACGCGTCGTGGCGCTCGTTCAGCACCGTGGCGAACTGGGACACGAGAGGGTCCAGGGTCCCGCCGGCGCCGAGTCCGCCGGTGGCAAAGGTTCCGAGCGGCGACAGTGAGCCGTTGGCCGCACGGTGGAAGGCGACGACGCCGTTGCCGCTTGAGGCGTTGGTCAGCGTGTAGACAGCTCCGGGCCCCTCGGCCGATTCAGCGCCACGCCGACCGCCCGCGGACGCGCTCGGCGCGAGTGAAGGGTCGAGGGGCGCAACGGCGCGCTCGGCGCATGCACCGAGGGCGAGGGTGGCGAGCACCAGCGTGGTGGTCGACGCGGCGGTCGAAATGCGTCTGCCGTAGGTCTGCATGAATCGGAAGTCCTCTGTGAATGCCGCAGCGCCCGGGACGTCGACGTGGCCGGCCGACCGCGATCGTGTCCGTCAGCTAGCCTCGACGCCGGTGAGAGTTCCCGATGGATTTGGAACCGTGGCGGAGACTCGGGGCTATGCGGCTCGGCCTGCCCCGATCGTTGGGCGACATCCTCACTCCATGAAGGACACGACATGCACATTCGGCGCGCGCGGGTGGACGAACGCGAGCAGCTTCTGGCGTTGTGGGAGCGCTCCGTCCGTGCCTCGCATCGCTTCCTCCGGGAGAGCGATGTGGTACAGCTGCGACCATTCGTCGCGCTGGAGCTCGCGGGGAGCGCGCTGGACGTGGACGTCAACGAGCAGAATGAACCGGCGCGGCGATTCTATTCGGCGCTGGGGTTCTCGGTGGTGGGGAGATCGGAGACGGACATGGCTGGTCGACCGTTCCCCATGCTGCACATGAGGCGTGCGCGGCCCGTATCCCTCCCTTGTTTTCGCGACGGCGACTACGCCACCAGGCCGATGACGCCGAGCAACCCGACCGCGGCCGCGACGGCACAGACCAAGTAGGCCGCCACGTTGCCACCGGGTTCGAGCACCGCGACGCGTGGCTGCTGTGGATCATACGCGACGCCCACGCGCGTGCCGATCGGATACTCGGCGAGTCGCCGTTTGCCTGGGCCGGCGAATCGCAGGGCGAGATCGTCGCCGAAGAAGACGCGCTCGCCGTGGTACGTCTGGCCGCCGACGTCGTAGCGGTAGCGAATGACGGTGCGCAGCTGCGCTTCGCCGTCCTCGTGGTAGCCATCGACGTGCACGTCGCTGCCGACGATCTCACCCTCGGCGTGCGGCCACGTCGTGCTCGCGAGTGCACGACGAAGGTCTCGCCAACCACGCCACAGTCCGACGGCGCCGAACGCGAGGAAGAGCAGGTGGGTCGTGTGCGATTCGGTGAGGGCGCTCATCGCATCTGCTCCGACAGGGACGGCGACGACGCGGGCCGCGCGGCACCGCGCTGCATCAACGCGGCGAGCAGCGCGTAGGCCTCTACCCACGCCGCGTGTACGTCGCTCGTGAAAAGGTCGCCGAGGGTCTCGCCGAGCGCGAACAGCAAGGCCTCGCCCACGCTGGCGTAGTGTCTGTCCTCCACGCCGTAGGCCACGTGCCGCCGGGCGAGCGCCGTGACGTCGGGAACGAGCGTCCGCGGCTCGTCCACCGCGCGTACGATCCGGTCGAGCATCGTGACGAACTTGCCGCGCTGCGCTTCCATGTCGGTGTCGGCGAAGAGTCGTCCCGCGGCCACGTCGATCTCGAACAGGCGAGCGTAGAAGCACGTCGCGAGCGCGTCCGCGTGCGGTGATGCGAGCTCCCAGCTCTCGTGGAGGCGTGCGCGTACGTCGGGGGTCATCGTCGGTGCGAGTGAGGGGACGTGTAGGTGGCATTCGTAGAGCCGCACAGTGTCCACGCGCGAGACGTCTCGCGCGTGGACACTGTGCGAATGGAGGGTCAGTGGCTGTAGGATGGAGTGCGCGCTTCACCGGGCGAGAAGAGCGTCAGCCGCCTGATGCTCGTGGGGTCGAGGTCGCCAGGCGTGCCGACGTACAGCTCCCTGGTTCCTTCGATGCCGCGGTTGCTGTCGAAGAGCACTCGCGTGCCATCCTTCGTCCACGTCGGGTGTGAGCTCCTGGAGCCGGTCACCTGTGGACCCACGCTCTGGATGACGTTCTGGCCGATCTGGAAGACCAGGAGGTTGCTGTCGTTGTTGGTCGCGACGGCGATCTTCGTCCCGTCGGGACTGTACGCAGGCTGGCGGCAGCCGAACCCTGTGCAGTCCAGGAGCAGCTTCACGTCCAACCCACCGGCCGTCATGCTGTAGATCGACTGGCTGCCGCCTCGCGAGCTCTCGAACGTGATCCGCGCACCGTCCGGCGTCCAGATCGGCGAGTTGTTCTCGCCAGGCTCGTAGGTGATCTGCAGCAAGCCGGTCCCGTCGGCATTGATCACGAAGATCTCGCTGTCGAACTCGACGTCCGCCACGAACGCGATCTTCGACCCATCGGGGGAGTAGCGCGGCTGATAGACGCGGGTCTCGAGCGACGTGAGCTGCGTCTGCTTGCTGCCGTCGGCGTTCGCCGTCCAGAGCTCGGAAGAGATGCCGCCCGTCGAGCGCACGAAGACGAACTTTCGGTTGCCGGGGGCGAAGTCCGGCTCCGCCTTGAAGGTCGTCGAATCGTTCGTCAGCCGCCGCACGTTGGAGCCGTCGGGGTTCATGCTGTAGATCTCGGGGCTACGGTCGAATGAGGCGCCGGCAAACAGCACGGACTCGGCGCTCCCGGGCTTGCCACCGCCACCCTTGGCGGACGAGGCTGATGCCTCCGGGGCGACCGGCGACGAAGCGTCGGAGCTGCAGGCGTTGAGGGCCGCAGCGATGGCGAAGGTGCCGGCGACCAGGGTGCGGCGGGCGAAGTCGAGTGCGGAGCGTGACATGTGATCCTCTCGGGTGGTGGTGTCGGATTGGGTGGCGCAGGGTGCGGCGTCGGCGGTGGTGCTGCAGGCGACGGGAAGGGTAGGGCGCGCCATCTCGGCGAAATGACCTGCGAATGACCTGACCGAAGGCCTTTGGCAGCAGCGACTTCGCGTAGCGGTCCGAAGGGTTGCGCGCGCGTCGAGGCGGCGCCCGAGGTCCTCCGATCATTCCCCGCTCACGGCGCGAGCGCGCGTCGAGCGTGGTTGCTTCGGCGCAAACGAAGCCGTAGCGTGTGCGGGTCTGTCCCAGTCCCGTCGCTCGAGGCCCACGCGATGATCCGCATCGAGACGTTCGGCGGCCTCTCCGTGCGCGGCGCCGACGGGCGACCCCTGTCCGGCGCCGTCGCCCAGCCGCGCCGCATGGCCGTCCTGGCCGTGCTCGCTCGCGCGGGAGACCGCGGCATGGCGCGGGAGCGGCTCGTTGCCCTGCTCTGGCCGGATGCGGATGAGGATCGGGCGCGCAACAACCTCGCGCAGGCGCTCTACGCGCTCCGGCGCGACATGGGCGACGACGA
>DATFOL010000183.1:0-14777 GCA_035265545.1 Gemmatimonadaceae bacterium
CTGCGCTTCCGCGCAGCGGGCGAGCCGGTCGACGCACGCACCGCGAACCGCCTCTCGGGCGGGTCCGCGATCGCCGGCCGAACGACGGCCGGGCGGACGTCCGCCGATGAGAGCACGGGCGCTGCACCACGGTGCTGGCACGCCCGCTCACATGCCATGCGTCGCGTGACGCAAGGGACAGCATGAATCCACGCTCCACGCGGAATGGACCGTCGCGCTCCGGCGCTGCGCTGATCCACCGCGGCCCCCAGGCGCTCAGCGCGCCGCACGCCGCTTCAGCGAACTACGCGCCTCCGATGCACGCGCCGAACGCGGCCCTCCTCATCGATTTCGACAACGTCACGATGGGGATCCGCTCGGATCTCGGCAAAGAGCTCCGCACCCTGCTCGGCTCGGACATCATCAAGGGCAAGGTCGCGGTGCAGCGCGCCTACGCGGACTGGCGCCGCTACCCACAGTACATCGTGCCCCTCGCCGAGTCCTCGATCGACATGATCATGGCGCCGGCGTACGGGTCGTCGAAGAAGAATGCGACCGACATCCGGCTGGCCGTCGACGCGATGGAGCTGGTCTTCACGCGTCCGGAGATCGGGACGTACATCCTCCTCTCCGGCGACAGTGACTTCGCCTCGCTCGTCACGAAGCTCAAGGAGTACGGCAAGTACGTCATCGGAGTCGGCATCCGCGAGTCGTCGAGCGACCTGCTCGTCATGAACTGCGACGAGTACTACAGCTACAACGCGCTCGCGGGTCTCGTGAAGAACACCGACGAGGAACCCGCCCGGAAGTGGGATCCCTGGGAGCTCGTCACCGAGGCGGTCAGCCGCATGAAGCGCAATGGCGACGTCATGCGCTCCGATCGGCTCAAGCAGGTCATGCAGGAGATCGACAGCACCTTCGACGAGAAGGATCTCGGCATGGCGAAGTTCTCCCGCTTCGTGCAGGATGCCGTGCAGCGCGGTCTGCTCTCGGCCACGAAGCTCGAGAACGGCCAGCTCGAGATCGGGCTGCCGAGTGGCGCCAGGGGCGACGCCCGCGCCGCGGAGAACGCCGCCGCGGATGAGGCGGCGCGCGGTGACGCCACGGAGTCGGCCGAAGACCGGAAGCGCGATGGACGCAGTCGGCGCGGTCGGCGCGGGCGCGGACGTGATCGTGAGGATCGGCCACCGCGCACCGAACGCACCGCCGAGACCCCGCTCGACGGTGAAGCCGCCGCGATGCCGGAGACGGTCGCGCCGGTGGAGATCACCGCCGCGGTTGCACCGCGCACCGAGCCTGCGCCTCGCGCGCCCGACCGCGGTCCGCGACAGGAGCGTGGGTCAGGTCCCGACCGCGCGCCCCGCGTCGAGAGCACGGAGCAGATCGGCCTTTCGGGCGAGCGGCTCACTCGTGACGAGGCGTTCGATCTCGTGCGTCGCTCCGTGGAATCGCTCGTCTCCGGCGACGATGCGGTGCGCGCCAGTGCCGTCCGGTCCAAGGCGCGCGAGCTGCTCGGCCGCGACAGCGAGAGCCTCAGCGACCGCAACTTCCCCCGGATCCTCAAGGACGCGCACGACAGCGACGTGATCGACCTGCGCCGCCGCGGCGACGACTTCGAGATCGCGCGTGCGGCCGACGCGGAGTCCGTCTCGGACCAGCTCGCGAAGACGGCGATAGCCAATGCGCCAGCTCAACCAGCGGCGGCCGTCGCACCGCGAGGGATGGGTCCTCGTGGCGTCAGCGGTCCGCGCGGCCGCGGTGGTCGCCCGGGCGCGCCGCCGGCTGATCTGCTGAGCATCGGCGTCGTCCGCCCCGCCTCCAGCGCAGCACCGGCGCCGGCGGCGATTGCAACGACATCCGCTCCGCCACCCGCCCCCGCTCCCGAAGCTGCACGCGTCGCCCCGGCCTCTGCGCCTGGCCTCGACAAACCGCCAGCGGCCAAGGGCGCGAAGCCGCGCGCGAAGCGAGCGGCCAAGAAGGCGACCGCCTCGGGCAACGGCGCCGGACCGGCCAATGCGCCTGCGGCGAGGGTTCCCGCGGCGAAAAAGTCCGCGGCGGCAAAGAAGCCAAGGGCGAAAAAGGTGGCCGCAGCGGCCGAAGAGGCATGAGCCGAGACGCCGCGCCACGAGCGCGGCGTTCTCGTCTCGGCGTGCCGCTTCCGTACGCGTTCTACGATCGACCCACCGAGATCGTCTCGCGCCAGCTGCTGGGCGCCGTGCTCGAGTGCACCACTGCGGACGGTGTCACACGCGGCGTGATCGTCGAGACCGAGGCGTACCTCGGTCCCGATGATCCCGCGTGTCACGCGGTCGCTGGCGTCACGTCGCGCACCGAGCACCTCTTCGGCCCACCGGGTATGTCGTACGTCTATCTGATCTACGGCATGTACTGGTGCTTCAATGCCGTCACCCGCGAGCGCGGGCACGGCAGTGCGGTGCTCGTTCGCGCCGTCTCACCCACCGATGGCGTCGATCTGATGCGCCGCCGCCGGCAGAAGGTGAAGCGTGACCGCGACCTCGCCAATGGCCCCGGCAAGCTCTGTCTCGCCATGGGGATCGTCGGCGCGATGAGTGGCACCTCGCTACGCACGGGACCGATCGTCATTCGGGCTGGTTCCCCCGTGGCCGACACCGACGTCGTCGTCACGCCGCGAATAGGGATCACGCGCGCCGCGGAATGGCCGCTGCGCTATTTCGTGCGTGACGATCCGCACGTCTCCGCCACCCCGGCGAGCTTCACGCGCACCTCTTATACGCCATGATGCGCCGCTTCCTCCTGCCCCTTGCGCTCGGCGTCTCTGCCTGCGCTCCCAGAAGTTCCGCGCCCGCCCCGACGCGTTCGATGACCATCCCCGAGGTGACTCCCCGAGCGCTCCGCGTCTATCGTGAGGCGTTCGTCGTCGACACCCACAACGACATGCCGTCGCGAATCCTCGACGATGGCTACGATCCGGACGTGCGGCATGCGCCGGGCTTCGGGCCCAGGGAAGGGCACACCGATCTTCCTCGGCTCATCGAGTCGGGACTGACCGCCGAGTTTCTGTCGGCATGGATCGATGCGCCATACGCGGCGACGCCCGGCGCCTCGTTCGACCGCGCGATGCGGCACGTCGCGACCATCCACGCCTTCGTCGACCGTCATCCGGACCGGCTGCGCTTCGCCACCACGGCGGCCGACGTGCGCCGCGCCAAGCAGGAGGGGAAGGTCGCGATCCTCATCGGCGTGGAGGGCGGACACGCCATCGAGTCGTCGCTCGATCGATTGCGCGACCTTCACGCGAAGGGCGTACGGTACATGACGCTCACCTGGAACAATGGTCTGTCGTGGGCCGGCGCGGCGTTCGGTGAGGGGGGAACGCGCAAAGGGGGCCTCACCGCCTTCGGCCGCGACGTCGTGCGCGAGATGAACCGTCTCGGCATGCTCGTCGACGTCTCCCACGTCTCGGACAGCACCTTCTTCGACGCGATCGCCACGTCAAACGTCCCGGTCATCGCCTCGCACTCCAGCGCTCGCGCGCTGAGCGACTCGCCCCGCAACCTGACCGACGATCAGCTCCGCGCCATCGCTCGGAACGGCGGAGTGGTGAACGTGAACTTCTACTCGCGGTTCATCGATTCACAGTATCGCGTCCGCGCCGAGGCGGCGGAGGCCCAGGTCGCGGCCGCGCGCCGCGCGCTCCGCCCAGGCCCCGACAGTGCGTCCGCGGCGGGGCGCATCGCCACCATGCGTGATTCGCTGTTCGCCGCCATCCCACCGACGCCATTCAGCGTTCTCATCGACCACATCGACCACATCGCGCGGATCGCCGGCGTCGACCACGTCGGGCTCGGTAGCGACTTCGATGGCGTGTCGGCGCTGCCGCTCGGAATGGAGGACGTCACCAGGTTGCCGCGCATCGCCCAGGCGCTTCTCGACCGCGGCTACTCGGAGACCGACGTGAAGAAAATGCTCGGTGGCAACATGCTGCGCGTCATGACCCGCGTGCTGGACGGATCGGCACTCAGCCCCTGAGCCACCGCGTCCGGATGCACGAAGGGCCGCGCAGCATCGCGCGGCCCTTCGTGTCGTCCGGGGGGACGAGGTTCAGCGTACGCGGTCGATCGCGCTGCCGACGTTGTACCGGATCCCGCCTTCGAGCGAGAGGTTGAACGCCTGACTGCCGTTCGCGTTGTACAGGAAGAAGTTCTGCTGCGCCGGTGACGCGACGGCCTGGCCGAACACCGAGAAGGGCGCCATCCGGACCTGCAGGCCGCCGATGAACGTCGGTGTGAAGCTCGTCTTCTTCGACTGCACGCTGTCGAGTGCGAGCTGGTAGCGTCCCGAGTTCAGGAAGGCACCCTGAGCGGTCGCGCCGGCGATCTGATTCAGCGCCATGCCGACGCCGAAGTACGGGTGGTACCTGGCCGACTGCATCGGGAACACCATCGCCGCGATGGTAAAGCGCCGCATGTTCTTCAGCGCCACGTTCCGCTGGAACGTGCTGTCCGGCTCACGGTCGAGGAAGCTGCCCGTCGTCGTCAGGAATGCCTGGTCGAAGCTGACATACAGCCCGCCACGAGTGCGGGTGATCAGCCATTCGGCGCCCACGAGCGGAGCTGCCGAATTCTCGGTGCTCGCGGAGGAGTAGAGCATCCCTCCGCCCTTCACACCCCAGAACCACGCGTCCTTGAACTGTCTCCCGCCCTGTGCCGCGCTCAGCGTGGGGAGCAGGGCCGCCAGCCCTATGGCCGCCGTGAAGACACGGAGGAGTCGCATATCAGAACCTCGAAGAGAGAGACCGTAGGCCACAATCGCCGGCGATTGCAGGCTCATGTCTGTGACGAGGGGGGTCGGTTCTGGGTCACGGAACCCCCTGGCGCGCTGGAACGCCGGGTGCATCTCCCAGGAGAAAGGATCGTCGGCCTGTTCATACTATTATGGGGTGGTCGCGCCCTTCCACTCCGGCCTGGAGGAGTTCCATGTCGTCCATCCTCCCCGATACGCCGAGCTTCGAGACTCCGGTCTATGGGACGGTCTTCGGCGAGCGCGCCCGCGTCGTTCATCGCCTGCGCGAGGGTGATCAGCTCATCCTCGTTCCCGATCCTCCAGGGGTCGAGCAGCCGAGCGTGTGGGTGCATGCCCCTGGCGGCGACGTCGTCGGCCACCTGTCGCCTGACGTCAACCGCTGGCTCGTCCCTCGCATGATCGAGGGCGCGCGCTACGGAGCACGCGTCCGCACCATCGGTCGGCCCGGGACCGAGAGCTGGAAGCGCCTCGTGATCGCCGTGCGCCGGGTGTGAAGCTCCTGCTCGGGCCGGCAAAGCCGCATCGCATGCGCGTCCCGCACCCGCACCCGCATTAGATCAGCTTGAGTCGCCGCCCCACGCGAACGAACGCTGCAACCGCTTCGTCCAGGTCTGATCGCGAGTGTGCGGCGGAGATCTGACAGCGCACTCGCGCTTCACCCTGCGGCACGACTGGGAAGCCGAAGCCGGTCACGAATACTCCTTCATCCAACAGCATCTCGCTCATCTGGATCGCCGCCGCCGTCTCGCCGACGATGATCGGAATGATCGGCGTCTCGCCCGGAAGCGGATGGAATCCCGCCTCGACGATCCGCTCGCGGAAGTAGCGCGCATTCTCCCGGAGCGTCTCGACGCGCTCCGGGTGCTGCTCGATGAACTCGATTGCGGCGAGTGCGCTTCCTGCCACCGTCGGAGGCAGCGCGTTCGAGAAGAGCTGCGGACGTGAGCGCTGAGTCAGGTAATCGCAGAGCGCCGCCGAGCCCGCGACGAATCCGCCGGCCGCACCACCGAGCGCCTTGCCCAGCGTGGAGGTGATCACGTCCACTTCGCCGGCCACGCCGAAGTGCTCCGCCGTGCCACGTCCGGTGCGACCGAGCACCCCGGTGGCGTGCGAGTCGTCGATCACGAGCACGGCGTCGTGCTCCCGCGCGACCTGCAACAAGTCTGGCAGTGGGGCGATCGATCCCTCCATCGAGAACACGCCGTCGCTCCAGATGATGCGACGCTTGGCCGAACGCGCTGCCGCGAGCTTTGCGCGCAGATCGTCCAGGTCGGCGTGCTTGTACACCGCCGTCTGACACTTCGTGATCGACTTCGCCAACCGGACCGAGTCGATGATCGATGCGTGGTTGAGCGCGTCGGAGCAGACGAAGTCGCCCTCCTCCACGACGGTCGCGGTGAACCCTTCGTTCGCGTTCCATGCCGAGACGTACGACATCGCTGCCTCGGTCCCGGCGAAGCGCGCCAGCGCGCGCTCGAGATCGCGATGGATCGTGAACGTCCCGCAGATGAAGCGCACGCTGGCCGTGCCGCCGCCGAACCGCTCGAGCGCGTCGATCCCCGCCCGCACCACCGCGGGCTCTGCGGCGAGGCCGAGATAGTTGTTCGACGAGAGGATGAGGACTTCTCCGCGCCCTTCCATCTGCACGCGCGCGCCCTGCGGCGACGCCAGGTGATTGAGGTGCTTGTAGACTCGGTCGTCTCGAAGCTGCTGCAGCTTGGACTCGAGACCGGCGGTGAAGGCGGCGTTGAGCGTCATCGGAACGGAGAGTGGATCGGACGAACTCGTCAGGAGACCTCGAACACGACCTTGCCGGCGCTGCCACTCTTGATCGCGGCAATGGCCTCGTCGTATCGCTCGAGCGGGAAGCGGTGGGTGATCACCGGTGTCGGATCGAACTCGCCGGACCGGAGGAACTGCGTCATCTGGATCCAGGTCTCGTACATCCGGCGGCCCACCACGCCGTACACCGTGAGTCCCTTGAAGATGATCTCGGTCGCGAAGTCGATCTCCATCGGCTTTGCCGGGATGCCGAGCATCTGGACACGGCCACCGTCGCGCACGAGCGCGAACGCCTGGTGGATCGCGCTCGGTACCCCGGACATCTCGAGCACCACGTCCATCCCGAGGGATCCCGTCGCCGCGCGCACCGCGGCTTCGGCCTCGTGTGGTGTCACTGCATCGTGAGCGCCCATCGCGCGGGCCAGGGCGAGCCGCGTCGGGTTCACGTCGCTCGCGATGATGCGGGACGCGCCGGCCGCTCGACAGATCCCAACGGCGAAGATCCCGATGGGGCCGCAACCGGTGACGAGCACCGTGGAGCCTGGCACTTCGGTGTTCGTGAGCGCGGTGTGGAAGGCGTTGCCCATCGGATCGTGGATGCCGCCGATCTCGTAGGAGATCGCCTCGTCGAGGGGCCAGACGTTGGTCGCCGGCATCGCGATGTAGTCCGCGAAGCAGCCGTCTCGGTCGACCCCGATGATGCACGTGTTCGGGCAGACGTGCGCGTTCCCCGTCCGGCACAGGTGGCAGCGTCCGCACACGATGTGACCCTCCGCCGTCACGCGATCCCCCTCACGGACGTCGGTCACCAGGTGTCCCACCTGCACGATGTCGCCGGCGAACTCGTGGCCCACGGTGAACGGCGGATGGCAGCGACCCTGTGCCCACGCGTCCCAGTCGTAGATGTGCACGTCGGTGCCGCAGACGCCCGCACGGCGGACGCGGATCAGCACCTCGTTGTCTCGGATCGAGGGACGCGCCACCTCTCGCAGCTCGAAACCCGGCTCGGCGGCCGCCTTCACCAACGCTCTCACGGATAGTGCACTCGATGCTGGAAACTCGGGAGCGAGACGCGCTTCGCCATCATCGCTCGTCGAAACCTCGCCGGTGCGCACGAGCGAGGGAAGTGCGGATGGCGTGCGCACGACGCGTCGCTCGACATGCGCGGCAACGCACACGCATGCTCGGCGAGAATACGCATCTCCTTTCGCCATACGCGATTCGCTATTGCGTGCATTTTCACACGCTCCTATATTCGCGCAAGTTGATCGTTATTCGCGCGGGCTCGACCGAGACGCGCGCGTGGTGAACGAGAGACATGGACGCCGAGGGTACTGCGTGGGTTCTCCCCGCACCGGGTTGCTGACGTCGACATCATCATTGGCCGCTGCGAGCGCATCGCGTGCGGTGGCCCCCTTCGCCTCCACCACGCGCCTCACGGCGCCTCGCTCGCCAGTCCGCGGCGAGTTCCTCTTCCACCGCAGGATCGCTCGAATCGCGCGCGCACCACGTGCCGCGCAGGCGGTGCTTGCGTTACTGCTCGCACGGCAAGGGCGTCATGCCCTCGATGAGGTGGGCGGAAGTGCGCGTCGCCGCTCGACTTCACGGTGTGATGCCGACTTCGCGGTAAAGAAATTGCGGATTGTTGGCTCGGCCGTCTTACTGCTGAACTTTCGCGAGGTGAGAGCGCTTCACTTCTGCAGCACGGGCGTCACCATGTAGGCTGGGGACGCATTGACGTCACCGACTCGCCATGAGAAGGTGCCGCGGTGGGGAAGACGCTTCGGCGTCCAACCACTGGCTCGTCCGAACCACCGGGGGTTCGATCGAGCGTTCCACTCCTTCATCGGAGATTACCATGGCAGCTCGTAAAAAGGGCGCGAAGAAGTCCGCGCGTAAGTCGTCGGCGAAGAAGGGCGCGAAGGCTGGCGCAAAGAGGGGCGGCGCTCGGAAGAAGGCCGCGAAGAAGGGCGCGAAGAAGTCCGCGCGCCGCAAGTAGCCCGTCGTCGTCGCATAACGGAGAAGCCGGCGCATTCGCGCCGGCTTCTTTCGTTCCACCCCTCGCCTTCTCGTCAGCGCGCGTAGCGCGCCATCGCCAGCTCGACGATCCGGCCCACCAGCGCGCCGTGATCCAGTCCCTGCTCCGCCGCGGCACGCGCGAACTCCCCAGAGCGCTCCAGATAGCAGTTGGGGTTCACCTCGATCACGTAGATCTCCTCCGCCGGGGTCACGCGAAGATCCACCCGCCCATACTCACGTAGCCGCAGCGCGTTGAACGCCTCCACCGCCACAGCCTGCATCCGCTGCACGAGCTCCGGCGAGAGATCCGTCGGGAAGATGGACTTCGTCCCGGCGAACTCCGCTCCGGTCTCCCCGGCCTCCCCTGTTCCACCTTCTCCCCACTTCGCCTCGTAGCTCGCCACCTTCGGCCGATCCGCCGGAAATGCGCTGAAGTCCAGCTCGATCACCGGCAAGGCGACCGGCGATTCGTTGCCCAGCACGCCGACGTAGAACTCGCGGCCCTCGACGAATTCCTCGACGAGTACCGGTGATTGGAACTCGCGTTGGAGCGAGTCCATCGTGCCGAAGAGCTCCTTCACGTCCCGCACGACGCTCTTCGACGTGATCCCCAGCGACGCGTCCTCCTGCGGCGGTTTCACGATCAGCGGGAACCGGAGATCCCCCACGTGGTCGAGCGCGCCGCGGAACACCGTCGCGAATTGCGGCGTCAGGATCTCGTGGAAGCTCAGGACCTTTTTCATGAGACTCTTGTCTCCCGCCATCAGCAGTCCCGCCGGGCTCGATCCGGTGTATCGCAGCCCCAGCAGGTTGAGCAGCGCCGCCACGTTGGATTCGAGCGCGCTCTTCCCGTCGAACGATTCGGCGAGGTTGAACACCAGGCCCGGATCGGAGCGTCGCAGCGCATCGATGATCGGGACGATGTCCCCGGCCACCGAGGTGCGCGATACCTGATGTCCGAGAGCTCGCAGAGCCTCCTCGATCTGGCCGAGCACCGGATCCTCAGGAGCTTCACCTGCATCAGCCCCGTGCAACAGCGTGACGTTCATCGAGTCGCCTCGTGATGTGTGCTTCGAAAGGCCCGCGTATACCGCCAGTGCATCATGACTGCCGTACCGAACGCCGTCAGCTCGATCAGCGTGCCCGCCTCGAGCCCCGTCACGCGCAGATCGAGCGCCGCGGCGCGGTCGGCCAGCGCACGCATGAGCGCGCGCACCACTCCCGGCCCCTCTCCGGTCCAGTACGCGAGCCGCGTCACGAGCTCGTGCTCGTGCTCCGCGAGATAGAGTGAGGCCGGCTCTCCGGCTGGAGCTTCACTGGCGCGCGAGAACACCCGGAGCAAGTCTCCATCGAACTGCCTCGCGTCACCCAAGGGGAACGTGTCGTCGTCAGTCGAATAGTGCTCTTCGACCGTCCAGTGCATCGCCTCCACCGGTAAGTCGTCTTCAGTAAGCGCCGGCACCTCGGGCGTCAGCGTGCTCACATCACGCATCGCACGATCCATCCACTCGAGCTTCCGCAGCGCTTCCCAGCCCGCGTATTCCGTGCGCCAGTCGATCGTCGGAGTGAGCCAGACGGCGAACGTCTCGGCAAAGTCTTCGTCGGGATGCTTCTGCGCGTACCAGCCGAGGATGTGTCGCACGAATGCGCGCGAGAACGGGTTGGCGGCGTAGCGCTCGCGATACGGCTGCCCATAGTCGCCGAACAGCTCCGCGAAATCGCTCCGCTCGTAGAGGCGAAACGCGTAGTTGATCGCGTGTCCCGCCTCGTGTCGGAGATAGCGCATCGCCTCTTCGTCCCCTTCGACGGAGCCCGAGTACTCGGCCTCGATTCGCTCCAGGCTCGCGTCGGCGAGGTAGAAGGGCACGCCGATCACCGGCGTGCCGTCGGGACATCCCCACTGATCGCTGAGGTAGACCGGAGGGCGAAACGTGATCCCACGCTCCGCCAGCTCCGAATAGAGGCGGTCGACTAACCGCTCGACGCGCGTCCCCGCGATCCCGAGTCGGAGATCGGAGATGCGCCGTCCGAGCAGTTGCGCCCGCTCGACGTCCCACTCGGCTGGTCGATTTTCCACGCGAACGACGGGGGCAAAGCGCGTACCGAGCCCATCGAACGACGAAAGCGCCACGGATCGATCCCGTGACGCTCTCGAAGCTATCTTCGACCAGCCGATCAGGCCGCTTGAACCTCCTCGGTGATCTCCTCTTCCGGCGCAGGTGCCCAGATGTACGCCAGGAACCGAGGGGCCGGCTCGGCTAGTGAATGGCCGCCGGAGATCACGATGCCCATTGGTTCTTCCTGCGAGGTGTCCGAGCTGTACTTCATAATGAAAGGCTGAGAGTGTGCGTCCCCGGAACGGGCGGGGACATCCACCCTCAAAGCACCTGCGATGCCAGCTGCTCCGATTCTCGTAACTTATTATCTACGAGTGACTTGGCTAGAGCGACACTGGAATGGACGGCACGTTCGTGTCCCACTGACACGACTCCTTCCGTCTCGAAGCGTGTCGTTCTGCAACAGAGATCAGGCGATCGCCTTGCGCGCCACGAAGGTGTTGGCGCTGCCTTCCTCGACGGTAACGTCCCAACCCTCGTAGCGGCGGCGCAGCTCATCCAGTGACACGGGGGCACGCTTGCCTGCAGCGATGGTCTGAACCAGGTGCACCCCGCCATCGGCCGTCGCACTCTGGAGGACCTGAATCACCCGTGACCGCTCAGCGGCCCCGAGTCCAGCGAACGCAGCCGGTGTGTAGATCACCGCCGTGAGCGGCGCGTCCGGCGTCCAGGTGCCGAGTCCGTCAGTAGTCGCGTGGACGCGCTCGCCGAGCCCCACCGCTTCCGCCGCGTCGATCACCCGCTGCACGTCCTCGGCATTGGACATCGTCGTGACCTCGGCGCCATGCGCGGCGAGATAGAGGAGCGTCCGGTTTTCGGCCGCCACTCCGGCCATCAGCACCCGCGACTCACCGCCAACCGGCCGGACCGCGCGTACGACGAAGTCGTCCGGGCTCAGTCCCCAGTGCTCCGGCCGGCGAAGCTCCTCGAGCAGCTTGACCCTCCGCTTACGCCACGTGGCGTAGCTGGGGAGCCGCAGCCGCTTGAAGATGATCCGGTCCACCTCGTCGCACAGCAACAGCTCGGTCAGTGCGAACTGCTGCTCACCCGCGAGCGCACGCACCGCGTCGTCCCCGATCGAGAGGAGGACGCTCCGCGGTACCGACTCCTTGTAATTCTCGATCTCTCGCTCGACGTACAGTTCGTACTCGTGCTTCAGCGAGCGAGACGGCCGCAGGGGCATGGCGGGCTGGCTGGGGACAACCCAAAGTAGACCTGTCGAAGGCTGGCGCAAGTGGCTGTCGTGCGACGTTTTATCGCCACGACAAGCCGGTTCGACGTGGACGATCGCTTCGGCGGTTCCGAGTCGCGCTCGATTGCCCGCTCCACGTCGTCGCTGAAGTCCTGCGACGCCGACACACTGGTGGTGCCATCCAGGAGTATCGTCACCTTGGCGAAAAGATGACCGGAATCGAGTCGCGAAGGATCTGATAGCCCCTCTACGCGATGTCCGATTGAGCGCGTGCATCCACCGCGGCATCTTGTCTCGTCCGCCCCAGCGACGTAACGCCATTCTCTTCCATCGATGCCCGAACTGCCCGAAGTCGAAGCCGCTCTAGAGGTGCTGCGGACCCGCGCACGTGGGCGCACGATCACGCGGATGCGCGTGCTGCATCCGTCATTGCGTCGTCGACTCAAGCCGGCACAGCTCCGCGCTCTGGTCGGGGCGCGGATCGCGCGCGTCGAACGACGCGGGAAGCATCAACTCCTCCACCTCGACGATGGGCGCATTCTCCACGCCCACTTCCGCATGAACGGCGATTGGATGCTCGCCGCGAGCACGGAGGAGCTTCCGCGCTTCGCCCGCGCCGTTCTGGATTTCGAGGATGGCAGCTCGCTCGTCTTCGTCGATTCCCGCGCGCTGGGCACGATCGACGTACATCCGGCCGGAGCCGAGCTCGATCTGGGTCTCGGGCCCGACGCCGCTGATCCGGATTGGACCGCGACACAGCTCTCCGATGCTCTCGCGCTGCGTCGTGGTCCGATCAAGCCGGCGTTGCTCGATCAGCGCCTCGTCGCGGGGCTCGGGAACATCTACGCGGCGGAGTCGCTCTGGCGTGCCCGCATCAATCCGTTCAGCGCGTGCAACGCACTCGAGCGTGCGCAGGTGTCGGCATTGCGGAAAGCGATCGCGCACGTGTTGGTGCGCGCGACCGGATCGCGCTACACCGACGACGACACCGTGATGCTCGACGTGTACGACCGAGAAGGGCTTCCCTGCCGACGATGCGAGACCCCGATCGAACGTGTCGTCCAGGCTGGACGCAGCACGTACTTCTGCCCGCACTGCCAACCGACAACACCACGCGAGCGGGTGCGCCCAGTCAAGCGCCCAGCCGCTCCCCGCCGCGATCGCCGCTAGTCCAGCGCCTCGAGCAACGCTCCCTTTATATAGCCCGTCTCGGGTATCGTCAGCACTTCTGGGTGGTCGCTCGGCTGCCCGCGCAGCTCGCGCAGCGCGAGTCGTCGCCCGCTGTCGGCGGCGGCCTCCTTGATCATCTCGAGGAAGAGCGGTTTGGTGAGATGGTAGGAGCAGCTCGCGCTGAAGAGCATCCCACCGGGCGCGAGGATGCGCATCGCGCGGAGATTGATCTCCTTGTAACCCCGCATCGCGCCCGGGAGCGCGGCACGAGTCTTCGCGAACGCCGGCGGATCGAGGACGATGGTGTCGAAGCGAACGCGCTCGCGCTCGCGCGCCTTGAGATACTCGAACGCGTTCGCCTCGACGAACTCTCCGTTGGTCAGTCCGTTGCGGCGGAAGTTCTCCTCGGCCCGGGTCAGTGCATGGGCCGATGCGTCGAGCGCGACCACGTGGTCGGCGCGTCGCGCGAGGTGGAGCGCGAACGAGCCGTGATAGCTGAAGCAGTCCAGGGCCCGTCCGCGAGCGACACGTCCAACGAGGACGCGGTTCTCTCTTTGATCGAGGAACGCGCCCGTCTTCTGGCCGCGCCAAGGTGCGGCAAGATAGCGCACGCCGTGCTCGTCTACTTCGACCTCGTCGGGAACGGTGCCGTGCAAGAGCTCGACATTGGTCTCGAGCCCTTCCTTCCGCCGCAACGGCACGTCATTGCGGGCGAGGATGCCGCCGGGCGCAGCGAGCTCCACCAGAGCCCGGACGATGGCGTCGCGAAAACGCTCGAGCCCGGCGCTCATGAGCTGCACTACCAGCCAGCGATCATACCTGTCGACGATCAGCGAGGGGATGAGATCGCCTTCGCCATGGACGAGTCTGCACGCGTTTGTTCCGTGTACAAGCGTACTGCGCCGTGCGAGTGCACGCGCGAGCGCGTGGCGCCACCACGTGTCGTCGATGGTCGCGTCGGCATTCGGATCGAGCAGCCGGAGGGAGATCTCGGATCGTGGGCTCCACAACGCGACGCCAAGCGGCTTGCCGCGCTGATCCATGACTCGCACGACGCCGGCGTCGACGTCAGGAGCAGTGACGAGATCGCTATGGTAGATCCACGGGTGTCCGGCGGCCCATCGACGTGCGCCTTTGGCCGACACGGTGGCGTTGTGCATGGCGCAAGGTAGCGCGAGTCGACGTTCATCGGTGCGTGCATCGGTCCAGGCATCGGTCCAGGCACCGGTGCGTGAATCGTGGGTGCATCGTGCACGCGAAGTGTGCGCGCGAGTGATGCGCGATGCCGCTGTCGCCCTTGAAACTCATGTCGTGGATCGCTATTATTCGGACCCTTCTCCGAGCGAGCGTGATGCTCGCGCGCGAGGGGAGACGACAGAGCGAATGGCTTGCAAAGCTCTCTTCGTTCGGTTAAATTTGAAGGCTCACCGCGAGAGTTTTCGATTCGCGGACGCTATTTGAAAAGTGAAGGACAAGAGGATGGTCATCGACCTCGGTCTTTTGGTCGGTGATCGATTCGTGGGAAATGGAATCTTTACCGAAGCTCATCGTGTGCTCGTTGTGCTACCGGGCTACGCTCGGGTGCACGCGAGGCAGGTGAGAGTTGGTAAGGACGTAGATTGCGATGTAATGCGCGTAGTTCTGCTTGGCGACTGAGTTATGTAGTCAAGCGAAGGAAGGCATGTGGGGGATGCCTGGGCACACGGAGGCGAGGAAGGCCGTGGTAAGCTGCG
>DATFOL010000184.1:0-5256 GCA_035265545.1 Gemmatimonadaceae bacterium
CGCGGCGTGTCGGAGGAGACGACCACCGGCGTGCACCGCCTGTACGAGATGATGAACGCCGGCACGCTGCGCTTTCCGGCGATCAACGTGAACGACTCGGTGACGAAGTCGAAGTTCGACAACCTGTACGGCTGCCGGCACTCGCTCACCGACGGCATCCTGCGCGCGAGCGACGTGATGCTCGCCGGCAAGGTGGCGGTGGTGTTCGGCTACGGCGACGTCGGCAAGGGATGCGCGCAGTCGCTGCGCGGCCAGGGTGCGCGCGTCATCATCACCGAGATCGATCCGATCTGCGCGCTGCAGGCGGCGATGGAAGGCTACCAGGTCACGACGCTCGACGAAGTCGTGCGCACGGCGGACATCTTCATCACGGCCACGGGCAATAAGAACATCATCTCGGTGAACGACATGGCGAAGATGAAGGACAAGGCCATCGTCGGGAACATCGGCCACTTCGACAACGAGATCGACATGGCCGGCCTGAAGAAGAAGGGAATCACGCGGATCAACATCAAGCCGCAGTACGACGAGTATGTGTTCCCCGACGGCCACAGCGTGATGATCCTTGCCGAGGGGAGACTACTCAATCTCGGTTGTGCCACCGGCCACCCGAGCTTCGTGATGTCGGCGTCGTTCACGAACCAGGTCATGGCGCAGCTCGAGCTGCACCAGAACGCGGACAAGCTTGAGCGGAAGGTGTACACGCTGCCCAAGCATCTGGACGAGAAGGTGGCGCGACTGCACCTCGACAAGCTCGGCGTGAAGCTGACCAAGCTCTCGCCGGACCAGGCGGCGTACATCGGCGTGCCGGTGGACGGGCCGTACAAGCCGGAGCATTATCGGTACTAGGCGGCGCGGAGCGCCGCGTTCATCGGCTCCTCAGTTAATCGGTAATCGGCCGGCCTCGGGAAGCTCCTGCTTCCCGAGGCCGGCCGATTACCGAGGCACCGACAACCGACAAACCATTCTATCCTCCGAACTCTCTCCTGAACTCGCCCACGAACTCCTCGAACGTCGTCGGCTCGCGACCGGTGATGTCGCGAATGCTCGTCGTGACCACGTCGCCTTTGCCCGACTCGTACCATCGGTCGAGGTCGACGAGGTAGTCCGCATAGAAGTCGGGGACGCCGTTCGCCTTCATGCCGGCGCGCAGGTCTTGCTCTCCGAGCGCGACGACCTTTACGGGCTGGCCGGTGACGTCGCCGATCGTGCGGGCGGCTTCACGATAGGAGAACGATCGGGGTCCGGTGAGCGTGTAGGCTTGCCCGTCGTGACCACCGCGCGTGAGCACTACACCGGCCACGCGGGCGACGTCGCGGGTGTCGACGTGACTGAACGGTGAATCGGGAACCATCGTGTACATGGCGCGCTGGCTGCGGATCGTCGGCGCCATGAAGTTCACGAAGTTCTGCATGAAGCTGGCGGGCCGCAGGAAGGTCCACGCCAGCCCCGACTCCTCGATCGCACGCTCGACGGCGCGGTGCAGACGCGCGAACTCGAACTCCTCTTTGGTCACTTCGAAGACGGAGAGCTTGACGATGCGACGCACGCCGGCGGCCTTCGCCGCGCGCACGACGTTGGTCTCGCCCTCGACCTGTCCCGCCGCGCCCGTGGCAAGAAGGAACAGCGCGTCGACGCCGTCGAGCGCCGGGCGCAGGGTATCGGGGCTCGCGTAATCGACCATCACCGCGTCGAGCCCGTCGGCCTTGGCCCGCGCCACCTTGTCGGGCGAGCGATACGCGGCGCGCACGGGAGTTCCCGCCGCCGCGAGCTCGCCGAGCAGGGGACGTCCCACGTTGCCGCCAGCTCCGGTCACGAGAATCATCGTCGCTCCTCCATCGAAGGTTGTCGGGTCCAATACTGCACCGCGCACTTCGACTCCGCGAAAGCTGATGCGCCCTCGACAGAGCGTAGGCTTGTAGTGGGACCGGTATCTCCCTGAGGATTCAGCGCTGGGGCGGGGATCGACTTTCGCCACTCGTTGGCCCATATTCGCGCCTCGATGTTCGCTGGATCAGCGGTGCCCAGGGAGGCTTGGTGACGAGCGACATTACTGGCCTGCTCGGAACCACGCTTGCGGGCCGCTATCAGATCGAGACGGAGCTCGGGGCAGGCGCGATGGCGACGGTCTTCCGCGCGCGCGACCTGCGGCACGAGCGTGACGTTGCCCTGAAGGTGCTCCGCTCGGAGCTCGCCGAGTCGGTCGGGCGCGAGCGATTTCTCCGCGAGATCCGTCTGGCCGCGCGACTGAACCATCCGCACATCCTCCCCCTCCACGACTCGGGCGACGCAGACGGATTCCTGTACTACGTCATGCCGCTGATGGAGGGGCACTCGCTTCGCGACCGGCTCGAGCGCGAGTGCCCGCTCGCGGTCGATCTCGCGCTTCGGATCGGTAACGAGGTCGCCGATGCATTGGACTACGCGCACCGTCACGACGTTGTGCACCGCGACATCAAGCCGGAAAACATCCTCCTGCACGAAGGGCACGCTCTCGTCGCCGACTTCGGAATCGGTAAGGCGCTCGCGGCCGCCGGTGCGGGCGTTACCATAACGCAGTTTGGGCTCACTGTCGGAACGCCCACCTACATGAGCCCGGAGCAGGCGGCGGGAGAAGACGTCGATGGCCGCAGCGATCTCTTCGCCTTGGGGTGCGTGCTCTACGAGATGCTGGTCGGCCAACCGCCGTTCACGGGAGGAAGCGTTCAGGCGGTGCTGGCGAGGCGCTTCGTCCACACGCCGCCCGACGTCACCTCGACGCGTCCGACGGTGCCGGCCCGCGTCGGACGTGCCATCGCACGCCTGCTGGCGAAGACACCGGACGAGCGTTTCTCCACCGGCGCGCTCGTCGTCGACGCACTCCGATCATCGGACGGTGCGCCGAGTGCGGCACCCGTCGCGCCGCGTCCGGAGCAATCAATTGCGGTGCTGCCCTTCGCGAACATGAGCGCGGATCCGGACAACGAGTTCTTCAGCGACGGCGTGACCGAGGATATCATCGGCGCGCTGACCCGGGTGCCGGGTTTAAAGGTGGCGGCGCGCGCGTCGTCGTTCGCGTTCAAGCGACGCGACGAGGAGCTGCGCGTCATCGGCGAGCGACTCGGGGTGCGCACCGTGCTGCAGGGCAGCGTCCGGCGCGCTGGCAACCGGGTGCGCGTCACCGCGCAGCTCATGAACGCGCACGACGGATTCCAGCTCTGGAGCGACCGCTTCGATCGCGATCTCGATGACATCTTTGCGCTCCAGGACGAGCTCGCGCGCGCGATCGTCGAGCGCCTGGAGCTCACCCTCGGCCTGCGTGCGGCCGAGCCGCTCGTCACACCACCCACGGACAACTTCGAGGCGTATCAGCTCTACCTGCGCGGACGCGAAGCGGTGCAGCAGCGCTCCGCGGTGGCGATGCGCCGCGGGGTGGAGTTCTTTCGGCAGGCGCTCGCCCGCGACCCGGACTACGCACGCGCGTACGCGGGGCTGGCCGAGGCGTACAACGGCCTCGGCATCTACCAGTACATGCCAACGACCCAGGCGCGCCGCAGCGCCGAGGAAGCGCTCGGCGCTGCGGCGCTCGCGGACCCGACGCTCGCGTCGGTGCACCTGCTCCGTGGACAGTGCAAGCTCTACCTGGGTCCCGAGTGGGGATCGGCGGGCGACGATCTGCGTATCGCACTGCGCCACGGGCCGCAGGACCCGCTGGCACACCTCTACTTCGGCTATTGGAGCGGGCTACGGGGGGATTTCGCGGCGCGAACGGCGTCGGTGGCCCGGGCTCTGGAGCTGGATCCGCTCTCGCCCTTCGTGCACTCGATCGCCGCCCTCTCATACATGGTGACCCCCGATGACGAAGGCGCGCTCGCATTGGCGCTCAAGGGGCTGACGCTCGATCCGAACTCGATCCCGTGTCTTTGGGCGTCGAGCGTCTGCTACGTGCGCCTCGACCGTATGGAGGAAGCGATCCAAAATGTGACACGAGCCGTCGAGCTGGGGCAACGCGGACCGATCCTGCTCGGCACGCTCGGGTACGTGCTCGCGAAGGCCGGCAGGCGCGACGAGGCGCTAGCGATCCGTGCCGAACTGCGAGAGCGCGGCGAGCGCGAGTACGTCGGGCCAGTGGCCGAGCTGCACGTCGATCTCGGACTCGGCGACGAGACGTTCGTCCAAGGTTCGCTACGGCGAAACGTGGAGGCGGAGACAGGCCCGACGTCTCTGTCCGTCGTGCTGATTCGCGACCTAGACGCTCTGCTCGAGCACGCGACGTTCGGCCCGCTGGTGCGCCAGTTGTCGCTGTACACGGGACGCTGAGGCATCGAGATCGGCGTGGCGCCAAACACACGCCGATCTCGATGGATCGAACCGATCAGGCGAGCAGCGTGCAGACGGCTTTCGTCTCCATGTACATGTCGATCGCTTCCGGACCGTGCTCCCGTCCCCATCCCGATTGCTTGAAGCCGCCGAATGGCATCGCCGGATCGACGATGCTGTGGCAGTTCACGTAGATGCTGCCGGCGTTGACCAGTCGACTGACCTTGTTCGCGGTGTCGAGGTCGCGTGTCCACACTGCGCAGGCGAGACCATAGTCGCTGTCATTCGAGAGATGAATCAGCTCGTCGATATCGTCGAATGGTTGGCAGGCGAGCACGGGACCGAAGACCTCGTCGCGACAGATCTTCATTCGACCGTGGACGTTGGTCATGATCGTCGGCTCTACGAAGTACCCAGCGCTGTCGCGCTTTCGCCCTCCGGCGACGACTGTCGCCCCCTCCTCTACCCCACCGTCGATGTACTGAGTGATGCGGCAGAGCTGCTCGTCGGAGATGATGGGCCCCATCTGAGCCTCGGAGTCGAACGCGCCGCCGAGCTTGATGTCGTTCGCGGCAGTCGCGATCCCATCTACCACGCGGTCGAACGCCGCGCGCTGGACGTAGAGTCGCGAGCCCGCGACGCAGCTCTGGCCATGGTTGAAGAGGATGTGCTGTGCCGCGCCGGCGATCGCGGAGTCCATGTCCGCGTCTTCGAAGATGATGCTCGGCGACTTTCCCCCCAGCTCGAGTGAGACGCGCTTCAGATTGCCCGCCGCGGCCTGCACAATCAGCTTTCCCACCTCAGTGGATCCGGTGAACGTGACTTTGTCGACGCCCGGGTGGCCCGTGATCGCCGCCCCAGCCGTCTCGCCGAGACCTGTCACGATGTTCACGACGCCATCCGGGAACCCGGCTTCCTGGATGAGCGCTCCGAGCCGCAGTGCACTCAGCGACGTCT
>DATFOL010000185.1:0-2036 GCA_035265545.1 Gemmatimonadaceae bacterium
GCGCGCGACGCGCTGATCGTCGGAGGCGAGGATCACAAGACGGCGCACGAGGACGACGCCGGCGAGCGCTTCTCGTGCCTCGAGGAGTGGACGCGCGAGCGGTTCGCCAGCGCCGGTGCGCGCATCGCGCAGTGGTCGGGCCAGGTGCTCGAGACCCACGACTATCTCGCGTTCATCGGCAAGAACCCCGACGGCGCGGAGCACGTGTGGATCGCGACGGGCGACTCGGGCATGGGGATGACCCACGGCACGATCGCCGGCGTGCTGCTCCCGACGCTACTCGAGGGGAAGCCGCATCATTGGGCCCGGGAGTTCGATCCGAAGCGCGTGACGCTGCACGCGCGGGAGCTGAGCACGCTCGCGAAGGAGAACGCCGACGTCGCGCTCCAGTACGGCGACTACGTCACGCCCGGTCAGGTCGAGGACATCGAGTCCATCCCACCAGGCGAAGGCCGCGTCATCCGTCGCGGCGCACACAAGGTCGCGGTCTACAAGGACGATTCGGGCCAGCTGCACGAGCGCTCGGCGGCGTGCACGCACGTGAAGTGCATCGTGGATTGGAACACCGCCGAGAAGAGCTGGGACTGCCCGTGCCACGGATCGCGCTTCGATCCGTATGGCAAGGTGCTCAATGGGCCGGCAATCGACGATCTGCACCCAGCGCCGTGAGGTCCCACACGATGCGCTCGCCGTCGCGATAGCCGTCCGGCGGGAGGAGGCGCGCCGCCACGTCGGACGGCAGGTACACGTCGTCGCGCGCGAGCGCGGGAGGCAACGTGCGGTCGTTTCTATTCGAAGCGCCGTAGTCGGCGATCTCGTGCAATGGTCGGGTGCAATGCATTCGTGAATCCCTGGTGTGCTCTCTATCCGTTATACACTCCCAATCAGCGGATGGTTTACATGGTTCCGCGATCTCGTGGCGATCTCGTGGCGAGCTCCTCGCGCACGGCATGTAGCGCGTCGAGCGCGATCGGACAGAGCCGTGTGCCGCGGTCGCGTTCGAGGATCCCGGTGATGACGGGTTCGACCATGCCCTTGCGATACGGGCGGTCGGAGCAGAGCGCGTCGTAGATGTCCGACACGACGAGGATGCGCGCCGACAGATCGAGATCGTCGCCGCCGTACCCGAACGGGTAGCCGCTGCCGTCGAGCTTCTCGTGATGCAGCGCGGCGATGCGCGCGAAGCCGCGGAACGCCGAGACACGCTCGAGGATGTCGAGCGTGTAGCGCGGATGCTGCTCGACCTTCTCGCGCTCCTCGTCGGTGAGCGGGCCGTCCTTGTCGAGGATCAGGTTGGACACGCCCAGCTTGCCGATGTCGTGGAGCAGACCGGCGCGATAGATCCGGCGCTGCTCGATCGCGTCGAGCCCACAGCGCCGCGCGACCATCCGCGCCACCTCGGCGACGCGCATGGAGTGGCCGAACGTGAAGGGAGTCTTGGCGTCGATGATGTCGGCGAAGGCGCGCGCCACGCCGTCGAGTCCCTCGTCATCCACTTCGATCGCGCGGTCGGAGGGCTCCGCCGCGACCACGGCGCCGGCGACGTCGCCACGCAGCAACGCCCACCACGGATCGACCTTCTTCCATTCGAGCACGACGCGCGCGAGCGTGGGGTCGAACCAGCGCCCGCTGCGCTCACGCACGACGCGATGCACCGCGTCGACGCCGCCGCGGTCGTGAAACGCTTCCACCGTCTGCGCGAGGTTGGCGATGCGTGCGAGGAGGGGGATTTCTTCCTCGCACAGCCCGCGCGCGTAGCCGCGCCCGCACCAGTGCTCGTCGAGCGAGCGAATCGCCTCCGCGGTGGCGGCGGGAAAGCCAAGCTGTGACGCGATGGCCGCGCCCCGGTCGCAACGGATCTGGATCAGCTCGCGCGTCGCATCCGGCGTACGAGCGATGGCGATGAACTGGCGGGCACGCTTGACGAACGAGCCATCGGGCGCCGCGGCGCGCGCCGTCTCGACGGCGAGCCGCACCCGCGCGTGCCAGTCGACGAGCTTCATGCGCGGCTTCACCGCCTGGTCGTCGGCGCCGAA
>DATFOL010000186.1:0-4513 GCA_035265545.1 Gemmatimonadaceae bacterium
GCTCGGCGGCGCACTCCTGCTCACCGCCGGCGCCTGCGTCAGCAAGCGCGTGACGCGCATCGAGCCCACCGCGGTGACCGACCTGTCGGGCCGCTGGAACGACACCGACTCACGACTCGTCGCCAATCAGCTGATCGAGCAAACGCTCGCCGCCGGCTGGGCCAAGCGGTACACGGACACCCACGGCGGCGACGCGCCCGCCGTCCTCGTCGGCGGGTTCGCGAACCGTACGGCGGAGCACATCGCCGTCGGCACCTTCGTGAAGGACATCGAGCGCGCCCTGCTCACTACAGGCGCGGCGCGAGTGGTGGCCTCGGGCGACGAGCGCGCCGAGCTGCGCGGCGAGCGGAAGGACCAGCAGCAGTACGCGCGTGCCGAGACCCGGACGCGTCCCGGTCAGGAGCTCGGCGCCCGGTACATGCTCGCCGGGGAGCTGCAGGCGATCGAGGACGTAGATGGTCGGGAGCGGGTGGTGTTCTACCAGGTGGACGCGTCGTTGATCGACCTCGAGACGAACGCGAAGGTCTGGGTCGGCCAGCACAAGATCAAGAAGTACGTGGAACGCGCCCGCTTCGGGCTCTGACCCTCACCTGGAGACATCCCGATGTCGACGTCCCGAATCCCGCAGCTCGCGCCGACGCTGTTCATCACCGCGCTCGCCGCCTGCACCGCCAACCCGAAGCGGGTTCACGAAGAGCCCATCACCATCATGCGCAACGGCCAGCGGGTCGAGCCGCCGGTGCGAGCCGTGGATGCCGCAACTGCCCAGTCGCTCGACGCGACGCTGCAGGGGCGCGACCGCCGCGACTCGATCGCCGCGGTGGCGCTGGCGCAGTGCGCGCCGGCCGTGTGCGCGGCGCTCGGACGCGGCGAGGTCGTACTCGGCATGACCGAGGCGCAGGTGCTCGCCGCGACGCGTACGACCGAGTTCGCATGGACCGCACGTCGGAGTGGGGGAGTGACGGTACTGGCGCCCCGCGACGCGGAGGCTGGTCCGCGCGACGCGGTCGGACCCTTGGCACTCGTGCAGCTCGCCAGTGGCGACGTGTCGAGTCTGACCTACCGCGAGCCGCAGGGGCTCCGCACCGTGAGCACCCAGGCCGACGTCGCGGATGCGGGGCGCGTGCGAGCCGAGGCGCTCGTGCGCGAAGGCGACGCACTGGCGGCGGCGGGCGACTTCACCGCCGCGCTCGAGCGCTACGACCGCGCGAGCGTCGTGTCGCGCGCCGACGCCGAGCTGCAATACAAGATGGCCACATCGCTCGACAAGCTATTGCGTCCGATCGAGGCCTCGCTGCGCTATCGGCTGTTCCTGCACCAGCTCGAGCTGGAGAAGATTGCCGCCGTCGGCGACGCGAACGCGAAGCTCGGCGCAGCGATCGCTCACGCGCAGGAGCGCATCGTCGTGCTCGACCGGCGAGCACGCTGAAGCGCGCGGGTCGCCCACCGGCCCATGCGAGTTCCGGAGATCAACGGCGCGACCCGCACGGTGCAACGGATCGCCCTCGCGGCTGCAGTGCTGCTCGCGGGTACGAGCGTCAATGCGTGCACTACGCTCCGCGCGACGCTGCACGGCTACGAGCTGGGCCCGGAAGGAATCGCGCGGCCCCAGCACCGACTGCGGCAGGCGCTCGTCGCCGGGGACTTCGTCCGCGCGCTGGCCTGGCGCGAGGATGATGCGCTGCTGGACCGGCTGACGCGTGCGACGTCGGCGTACTATGCGGGGCAGTATCTGCGTGCGGGGGCGCTGCTCGACACCGCCGCCCTCGTCAGTGACGACCGAATCACGGAGCGGCTCTCGCGCGACGCGCTGGCGCTCGTCACGAACGACATCGCGCGGCCGTACCGGCCGCGCCGCACCGAGCGTCTGTTCATTCCCTACTACGGCATGCTCGCCTATGCGCGCGGAGCGCGGTGGGAGGACGCCGCGGTGGAGGCACGTCGTCTCGCCGCGCTGCTCGCGCAGCACGAAAGCGATCGCGACGATGGAGAGCGTCCGCTGCACGCGGTGCTCTCGCATCTCGCCGGTGCGGTGCTCGAGCGCGCGGGCCGCGCCGACGAGGCGCAGGTCGCGTACCGCGCCGCGCACCTGGCGGTGGAGCAGGCGCCAGAGCGCCTCGCGACACTCGGTCGCGACGAGGGCGAGCTTCTCGTCGTGCTCGAGCGCGGCTTCGTGGCGCACCGAGTAACGGAGCGGATCGACGTGTACATCGGAGACGACGACGAGCACCGGCGGGATCCTCGGCATCCGCAGCGGGACATCGAGCCCGAAGCGCAGCCCGGCGCGGATCCTCGCCGGACGAAGAACGCGATGGACGTGCTGGGCGTGGGAACCACTCCTCCCCCGGATTCTGGCAAGGCTCGGCGGCGTCGCGAGAAGCACGGCGATGACGACGCCGACTACTGGCTCGCGGTCGCCTTTCCGACTCTACGCCGATCCAGCCGGCAGTGGGGGACGTCGGCACAGCTTCGCATCGAAGACGCCGCCGCGGACGTGGTCCGCATTGCCAGCGTGGTAGACGACGCGGCGAGCGCGGACGAGCGCCGCGACCGGCTGGCGATGCTGGCACGCGCCACGGCTCGCGCGGGCGCGAAGTACGCACTCGCGAAGGCGGTGAAAGACAAGAAGGGTGATGCGGCGGGGACACTCGCGAATTACGGCGCGTCGCTGCTCGAACGGGCCGACGTGCGGGCGTGGCATCTGCTGCCGCAGGAGGTCCAGCTCCACCGCACGCGGATGACGGCGGGCACTCATGCGGTACGTCTCGAGGTGATGGAGGGTGGCGTCACACGGACGCTGGATCTGGGGGCCGTGACGGTGCGTCCGGGTACAGTGACCATCGCGCCGTTTCGGGTGTGGAAGGCGAGCGCAGCGCCGGCGACGATCGCCGCGCGTTAGCGCTGGTGGACAGCGCGGCTCACGACAATTCGCGGTGATGCGGAGTCCGCCCCGCGAGCGTCATATGGATGGGCGATGTTGTCGTTGCTCCACCGGGATGAGCACGATGTCGGTGGACGCGCTCAACGCCCGCGTGACGGCTTCTCAATTCGCGCCACTCTCGAACGAAGCGGAGAGCTACGGAGTGAGCGGGTACGTCGCGATCGGACGTGCGCTGCTCGGCGCCGAGCTCGCCCGGTCGGCGTTCGGCGAAGTGGCGCAGGCGCCGGGCACCGAGAGCCGCATGTCAGGCCGCCATCTGCTATTCAGCTTCGGCGGCGGGGCGGATTATCTGGGCTCGCGAGCCAACTCCGCGGTCCGCGTCGTACTGGCGTTCGTGCCGGGATGTCGGCGTCGCCGAACCGAACGACCTGGACCCGGAACGGGCAAACGGTGCTCGCCGGTCCGGACGCATCGGCCGGCGGACCATATCTGCGAGTTGTGGTCGGTCTGGGCGCGCGGTAGTCGTCGGAAGTGTCCGAGTGCCCGTCGTCACGACTACGTGTGACCGTCGTTCGACGCCGAACATTTGATCAGAAGCAACCACAACCGGAGCTTCAGCTGTCGAAGACTTAACACTGAGCATTATCCGACGTCTTCCCAAGTGGCCGCGCGATGCAGCGCGCCAACACTTCGGAGGCACGATGCGTAAGACTCGGGTAATCGGATTCGCCGTCGCGGCGATCCTGACGGTTGGAACGGTTGCGCAGGCGCAGTCGACCACGCAGCAGCCGCGTCACGAGCGCCGGGGCGTGGGTCGTGTCGGGAATGATGGCCCGGGTCGGGCCGGTCTGTTCCGCGGCATCACGCTCAGCGACGCCGAGAAGGGTCGGGTGAAGGAGATCCACACGAAGTACAACGCCGAAGCCAAGGCTCTGCGCGAGGCGATGCGGCCGGCGATGCAGGAAGCTCGGGCGGCTCGGCAGAAGAGGGACACCGCCGCGGTGAAGGCGGCGTGGGACAAGACGGCAGGTGACCGGCAGAAGCTCCAGGCGCTGATGCAGCGCGAGCGGGCGGAGATCCGTGCGGCGCTCTCGCCGGAGAATCAGCAGGTGTTCGACGCGAACGCAAAGGCGCTGGAGGAGCGGCGCGCCGAGCGGGTAAAGAATGGAAAGGGCGATCGTGACGGCAGGGCAGGGTTCCGCGGACGCCGCGGACTTCGCCAGAGCTGAACGACGCTCGAGGGGAATAGCGAAGGGGAGTGATCTGGGCGCTGGTGGGGCGCACTACACGAACCGGAGCGATCGCGAATGGGTTGGCGGCCTGGCCGTCAACCCATTCGTGCGTTCGGTCGCGCGATCAGACCGGGTGCGCGCCCGGCTTCAGCACCTTCGCCTGATCCTGGGCGCGGATCGCGAGCTCCGACGCGAGGAAGCAGTGCTCCTGAGGCATCGCGGTCTCGGTGCGGTTGACCACGTCGTCCACGAGCTGGCGTCCGTACGGCGTCTCGATCCCCTTGCAGTCGATGTAATTCGTCCCCTTCTGGTCGCTGATGAAGAGGTGGTTGCCACCGGGCCGGCCGGCGATGTCGACGTACTTGCGCAGCTCGATGAACCCGTCGGTGCCGATGATCGT
>DATFOL010000187.1:0-3518 GCA_035265545.1 Gemmatimonadaceae bacterium
TCCAGGTCATCGTGGAGCCGACGGGGATCGTGTCCACGGCGGGATTCATCGTGCCGTTGTGGTCACTCACGAACTGGATACCCGATCCGATCGTCACTGCGCCAGCCGCGCCGCCGCCACCGCCGCCTCCTCCCGCGCCGCCGTCCGTCGGATAGAACCCGTCGCTGCCACAAGCGGCTGCCGTGGCCAGCATGACGATGATCGAGACTGCGACTGCCTTTCGAATGCGCACGATGTCTCCTCGGCTCCGAAGGTGGGAGAGCCTGGTTGTGGGCCGTTTGTGTGTGTGTCGATGGTGACACCGCGCTCGGCGTGGTCGACGCAGTGTGCCGTTGCGTCGATGGATACCGAGGCTGGCCGTCGCTTATTCCCGAGTTGCCGCGGTGCGCGGGGGCGGGAATATTCCCGTCACGGGCCGAGTCTGTACTGAGGTGAGGCCATCACCCCGGGTCGAGACGCACGTGCGGGACAGCACGTTGGAGTCGTTCGAGCGCACAGTCATGCCGCTGCTCGACGACGCGTATACGCTCGCGCGCCATCTCGTGCGCGACGAGCATGACGCGCAGGACGTCGTCCAGGAGGTGTACCTGCGGGCGTGGCGTCACTACGGCGCGTTCCGCGGTGGTGACGCGCGACCATGGCTGCTCACCATCGTGCGCAACTGCTGCTACACCTGGCGGCGCTCGACGCGTGACGGACGGCAGAACGTCGAGTACGTCGACGACGAGCACAGCACGTCGCGCGGCGGTGAGCATTCGGCCGACGCTGGTGCACTCGCGCAGTCCGATCGCGAGGAGCTGCACCTGGCGCTGGGTCGGCTCCAGCCCGAGTTCCGGGAGGCGATCGTGCTGCGAGAGATCCAGGATCTGTCCTACAAGGAGATCGCGCGCGTCACCGGAGCGCCGATCGGTACCGTGATGTCGCGTCTCGCGCGAGCGCGCCGGCAGCTGCAGGAGGCGCTCGGCATCGGCGGCTCGGGAGAGGGACGCGTATGAACTGCCTGGAGACGCGAGAGAGCCTGAGCGCGTATGTCGACGGCGAGTTGTCGCCGGATCGCGCGGCGGAGGTGGCCGAGCACCTCTCGTCGTGCGAGGAGTGCGCGCGCGAGTACGAGTCCGTGTTGACCACGGTGCGGACACTCCGGGACGAGCTCGTGCGCCATCGCGCGCCGGACGTGCTGCGCGCGCGTGTGCGTACGGCGCTCCGCGAGGCGCAACTCGCTCCACCGGCGCGCCTCATGCCCACGCCCCGACGAGCGTGGCGCATCCCGTGGCACGTCGTGGCCGCGGCGCTCGTGGTCGCGGTGGCGAGCAGTGGCATTACCCTGCTCGCGCGCGGCGGGCGCTCGTCGGATTCCGCGCTCGCCGACGAGGTGCTGACGAGTCACATCCGTTCGCTGATGCCGCAGCACCTCACCGACATCCACTCGAGCGATCAGCACAACGTCAAGCCGTGGTTCAATGGACGACTCGATTTCTCGCCTACCGTGCCCCGGCTCGAGGAGCAGGGCTTTCCTCTGCTCGGCGGACGCATCGACTACGTGCACGGTCGCCCGGTAGCCGTGGCCGTGTACGGCCGGCGGCAGCACGTGATCAACGTCTTCTCATGGCCGGTCGATCCCGACCGCGATGCTGCGCCGGCGCCGGAGGCCCGGCACGGCTACAACCTTCAGCGCTGGCGGCGCGACGGAATCGAGTACTGGGCAGTGTCGGACCTGAACGCAGCGGAGCTGCGCCAGTTCGCGGCGCTGCTGAGCGAGTCGGGGAAGGTGGGTGCCGGCGTGGCGCCAACCGCGCCAGCGCCGAAGTAGGAGCGCAGACGGCTACCGCTCCGGCCCGGTGCCATCGCGTACGGCTCGTTCGCGCTCGAGAACACAGGAGACGCGCGGCGGGTGCACGCGCCGCCTCGCGTCGATCACCGACGACTCAGGCCGATCGAGAGGCGGCCGAGTCCCAGCGCGAAGAGACGGCGGTTCCTCACCGTACGGGCCCGACATAGGTGTCGAGCCAGCGCAGCGTCTCCGAGATCAGCTCCGTGCGCGGCACGTCGTGTCCACCCTCGTAGACGATCCATTTCTTGCGGTCCGCCGGCGTGCCGAGCATGTCGAAGAACGGCCGCTGCGCCGTCTCGAGGGGGAAGAAGTAGTCGTACCTGCCGTTGAGCATCAGCACGGGCTGAGTCACGCGTGACAGGTAGTTGAACGGGTCGACCTCGGGCCGCGGACGCTCCATCGTCAGCCCCGCCACGTAGAGCACCGCCGCCTTGAACCGCGGCTCGGCGACGAGGTTGATCGGCGCCTGGTTCGCTCCCCAGCTGTAGCCGAAGTAGGCGAACCGCGATGTGTCCATGTCTGCTCGGGTGGCCAGATAGTCCAACGTTCGGCGAATGTCCTTCGTCCACATCACGACGTGGTCGCGCCAGCGGATGCTGCGGTCCGGGATGTCGTTGGGAAGACTGTCGCTCCGCTCGTAGGTGCTCTTCAGGATCGGCAGCACGAGGGCGCGACCCGTCTTCACGACGAAGCTCGCCACCTGATCCCGCCGCTCGACGCTGTTCGCCATGTTGATCACGCCCGATCCCGGAAAGTACACGAGGGGCTGGAACGGCCCCGCGTGAGCTTTCGGCAGGAGCAGGATCGCCATCATCCGCTCGTTGCCGTACGCGGCGTTGAAGCTCACTCGCTCGATGATCCATTCGTCCTGCGTCGTGTCGCGTGCATCGAGGCGGACGTCGAGCGGGCCGTGGTCGTAGTCGAAGATGCGGGGGTACCCTTCGAACGCGGCGTCCGTGGCGGCCGTCTCGCGCCTGTAGTCGGTGAAGGCCCGCGGTTGCGGCTCGCGCGCGCGCGCGAGCTCGTCGTCGCTGTGGAGATAGCGAACCAGCCGGATGCCGTTGATCGGGGAGCGATCCATCGGCGGCTGCGCATAGCCGTCCGTGAACGAGTAGGGCGATTCGCTCCAGCTACCGCCGAGGATGAAGCGCCCCTCATGGCCAGCGGAGTTCTCGCACCACTCGCGGACGTTTCCCGCCATGTCGAACGTACCGTACGCGTTCATGCTGGGTAGCGCGCCCACGCGCACCGGCCCGGTGCTCTCGAACCGGCTCCCCGGCACGACGACGCGCGCCGTTTGTGTCACGGCCGCGCGCGCCCAGTGGTAGACGGTCGGCAGCGCCTTCCCGGCGAACTTCGCGTATGCGGACGCTTCGTACCAGCTTACGCCCCCGACGGGGAAGTCCGCCTGACCTGCCGGATATGCCCCTGCCTCCCACGTCGAGGGTCCCGGCCGGCCGGTCCTGTCGGTGAAGCGCGCCATCGCCGCTTCGAACGTCGGCGCCACGCCATCGCTCGTCAGCTCGGCGGGCCAGTACTCCCGCTTCGTATATCCTCCAGCGTCGACGAACGCCTTGTACTGGCGATTCGTGATCTCGCGCTTGTCGATCAGATAGTCGCCGAGATTCAGCGTCCGGCCGGGGTCCATCCCGACGAGGAACACGCCGAAGGTGCCACCGGGGATGTG
>DATFOL010000188.1:0-3869 GCA_035265545.1 Gemmatimonadaceae bacterium
CAGGGTCGACTTCACCGGAAACCTCCCATTCCCATGCTCCGATGGCGGCGTCCGGCTCGAATCCTGGCGACGCATCGCTCCCGCGAGCGACCCCCTCCGTCCTCCCACGCTCCACGGCGAACGCCACCGCGCCGGCGATGATGGTTGCGAACTGCACTTCTTCATCATCGAACGCGTGCGGCGCATCGTAGTAGATCATGAACTTGCCGATCACGCGACCGAGACTGACCAGAGGAATGAACGCCAGCGCGGCGATCCGTTCCTGCGCGAAGACCGGCCAGTAGCGCTCGAGCGACGGATCGCATGTCACGTCCGGGACGAGCAGCGGCTCCGCATCGACAGAATCCGGCGTCCACGGGGAATGCCCCTGCACCTCTGCCCGATACTCGCTGCTCAAGCCGCGGTAGGCCCTGAATCGCATCACGCCGTCGGGGTCGAACAGCAGGACGGACGCACGCGAGACCTCCAGACACTCGGCGAGCGTGTTCAGCGCGGCGCTGTAGACGTCGTCGAGATCACGCGCTCGACCAAGCGCGCGGGCGACAGCGAGACGCACGGCGAGCTGCCGATTTGTGGCTGCGGGCACCCGCTCAGTCATTGCACTCCGGGGCTAGCGGACATGGCCCGTGAGATCGCCGCGATGAGGTCGCCATCATTGAATGGCTTGGCGAGGGACGGTGTGTCGGGGTGATCCGCCGTGTCGCCCGGTGAGGGACCCCCATCGCCCGTGATGAACACGATCGGAATCGAGGCGCCGCGCAGCCGAAGCCGTTCCCGCAGCTCGAACCCGTTCAGCCCCGGGAGGCGGAGATCGACGATGAGACAGTCCGCCGGAATCGGGCGGTCCTCGTACTCCTCCGCCGACGCGAAGACGTGAACGTTGTGGCCCATCGAGCGAAGGAGTCGCCGAAGCGCTGTGCGCACCGCTTCGTCGTCGTCGACGACGGCGACGGTCAGGGGAGCAACGTCGGTCATTCCCTCACAGAGGTACGCCCTCCGGTGCCGAGGCTTGGAAACTCGAGGAAGGAAAGAGCGAAGCCCGGTCCGTCGGCGTCGAAAGTGTACGTGGCCTGAGCCGAAGTGCAACGGTGAATCGCCGCGTGGCCGCCGCGCCGGCGCTCGCGTCAGTCCGGCACCCGGGCGGTCCACGCTTGACAGCTTCCATCTACACGTGTAAATCGACACTTGTAGATCACCACGGAGCCGGAATGCCCGAACGCCACGAGCTCACCGAGCTGCAACTCGCCATCCTTCGCCTGCTCTGGGAGCGTGGCGAGGCGACCGTCGCGGACATATGGGAGGCCCTCTACGCCGAGCGCGGCCTCGCACAGACGACCGTTGCGACACTGGTCACGCGACTTGAGCGTAGGGGCATCGTGGCCCGACGCACTCGCGACCGCCAGTTCGTCTATCGCGCTACAATCACCGAAGCAGACGTCCAACACTCGATGGTGAGTGAGCTGACCGAACGACTCTTCGCGGGAGACCCGGCCGCGCTGGTCAGCCACCTCATCTCGGCGACCGACATGAGCCCGGGCGACCTCGCGCGCGTGAAGCGGATGATCGAGAACGCTGAAGCTCCGGGAGGAGAATCCAAATGATCGAGACCCTGTCGTCCGCGATGCTGGCGTGGCTGCTCACCTACGCGATTCACAGCACTGCCCTCCTGGGCCTGGCGTGGGCGCTCACGCGGGCGCGTGCCTGGTCTCCCGCGGCATCCGACCTTCTGTGGAAGACGGCGCTCGTCGGCGGCATCGTCACCGCGACAGTGCAGCTCCGCTTCGACGTCCGACCTACGGGGAGCATCTCCCTGCGACGTGATGCACCGGCGGAGGCGGCGCGCGTCGTGGCCGTGCCGGAGGCCGACACACGGTCGGACGTGAACGTCGCATCGGACGAGCCTCACGCCATCACGACGGCATCGATCGACCCGGCCGCGTCGAGTGCGGCGCCGCCCTCACCACGCCCGACCACGCACGGCGTCGCGGTGCTCGCCTGGGCGATCATCGCCGGTGTGCTCGCGCTCAGCTATGCCGCTCGCCGCCTCATCCTGGTTGGACGCATCGGCGACCGCCTCGCGGTGGACGATCCCGCGTTGCTCGCGGAGCTCGGGCGGCTCGCGCGTGACGCGGGGCTTCGCAACCCGCCCAGACTGACGTCGACCGTGCGCATCTCGAGCCCCATCGCGCTCGGTATCGGAGAGATCTGCGTGCCGGAGACGGCATTGATCGAGCTCGATCTGGAGCAGCAGCGGAGCATGCTGGCTCACGAGCTGGCGCACCTCGCGCGCCGAGATCCCGTCTGGCTCGCCTTCGCGAGCCTCATCGAGCGCGTGCTTTGGTTCCAGCCACTCAATCGGATCGCGCGCCGCCAAATCGCCACCTCCGCGGAGTACCTCTGCGACGAGTGGGCGGTGCGGCGCACCGGCTCCCGCGTCGCGCTCGCGCGCTGTCTCGCCCAGGTCGCCGAGTGGATCCAGGCGTCGCCTCTTGGCGTCCCGGTCGCCGGAATGGCGGAGGAGCGATCGCTGCTCGTGTCGCGCGTCGAGAAGCTGCTGGACGGTGAGGCGCCGGTCTCTCGCTCCAGGCGGGTTCTCGCTCTCGCCGCTGCCAGCGTTGTCCTCGTCACGGTCGCCGTCGCTCCGAGCGTGACCGGCAAGTCGGCGCGCGCGACCAGCCTGGGTGCCGACTTCGGCGAGTCGAAGACCGATAGCGGTTCTCCTGCCATCGGGGCGCTCGGCACGAACGAGTCCGACTCCGACGGCGCGAAGCCGAACGCACAGCGCTCGGCGGCCGACAGCGCCGTCGTTCTCGCGCTGATCGTACGGCTGAAAGACGAAGACGCCGACGTGCGCGTAGCAGCGGCCGAGGCGCTCGGAAAGCTGGAGGATGCACGGGCGGTGCCTGGTTTGCTCGAGACTCTCCGCGATCGTGAAGCCAAGGTGCGCTCGGCCGCGGCGCAGTCGCTTGGCAAATTTCACGACTCGCGCGCGATCGGCGGGCTCACGGCGCTGCTTCAGGACTCGTCCGCCGAGGTGCGCAAGGAGGCGCTGAACGCACTGTCCGAATTCGAGTCTGGGGTTTCCGTCGCAGCCGTGATCCGCCTCCTCGACGATCCCGACGCCGAGCTGCGCCACGCGGCCGCTCATACGCTGGGGAATCAGAAGGACCGCGCCGCAGGAGCGGCGCTCGCGAAGGCCGTACGCGATCCATCGTCCGACGTTCGCCAGGCCGCGATCGAGGCGATCGCGCAGCTGCACGACGCGTCGCAGGCTCCGGCGATCCTCCCGGCGTTGAGCGACCCGAACGCCGACGTGCGCAGACAGGCGCTGGACGCACTGAGCGATCTGCGCTCGCCGATCGCCGAGGGCACCCTGCTCGGCCTGATGCGGGACGCGAACGCAGACGTCCGCGCGAAGGCGGCCGAGATCGCGGGCGAGCGGTCGATCCTCGGTGCGATCCCGTCACTGCGGAGATTGCTGGACGATCCCGACCACGACGTGCGCGAGCACGCGGTGTCGGCGCTGTCCGAGATCGCCGACCCGGCAGCCGACGAGGCGCTGCGGGCGGCGCTCACTTCGAAGGACGCCAGCGTTCGTCGCAACGCCGTCGAAGCGCTCGGCGACAGGAGGCAGTAGCCATGCGCGCGATTCCCGTGATCCTCGTGTCCGCGGTGCTCGGAGCGGGCGCGATCGGCGCCGCCGTGAAGCTCGGCCCCGCGTCGCCATCGGCTGCGTCGCACGAAGAGTGGGACCGGCGCCCCGGTCCCGACTCCGGCCGTGTTGCGATTCTGCTCGATGCGCTGGGAAGAACCGATCCGCTCGTGTGCGAGCTGATCGGCGACCAGCTCGGCAACTTCTGGAATGGCGG
>DATFOL010000189.1:0-9709 GCA_035265545.1 Gemmatimonadaceae bacterium
CGCGCGCCGCGGAGGGCAACGGCTATCGGCAGGGTGAAGGCGTCGATGAGGCCAGGAAGTCCGGAACCGTAGCCGTGCCGTACGGAGCGGCGCGACGTGGACGGCTTAGGCAGAAGCGCTAGCGGTCGCTACATCCTCGCCGTACCTTCGCCGACCGAGCCGCATTCGCGCCTCGCCCACCTGTCTCCGTGCTCACCCACCTTCCGGGCCTCACCGACCGGTACCGCCTAGAGCACAAGCTCGGCGCGGGCGGCATGGCCGATGTGTATCGCGCCACCGACGTACGCCACGACCGATCCGTGGCGGTGAAAGTGTTGCGCGGCGACCTCGGCCCATCCCTCGACCGTGAGCGCTTCCTGCGCGAGATCGGGATCGCCGCGCGACTCCAGCACCCGAACATCCTCGCCGTGCACGATTCCGGCGAGTCCGACGGACAGCTGTTCTACGTCATGCCCTATCTGCCTGACGGGACGCTCCGCTCGCGCATCCAACGGGACGGAACGCTCGAATGGACGGATGCACTTCGGATCGCGCTCGAGGTGGCGGATGCGCTGGCCCACGCACACGCGCACGACGTGATTCACCGCGACATCAAGCCGGAGAACATCCTGTTCTCGGCGCGACACGCGATCGTGTCGGACTTCGGGATCGCCTATGCGCTGCGTCACGCGACGGAGGGAGAGCGCCTGACGATGGCCGGGTTCGTCCTGGGCACGCCTGAGTACATGAGCCCTGAACAGGGCTTGGGCGAAGACATCGACGCCCGCACCGACGTGTATGCGCTCGGCTGCGTGCTGTACGAACTGCTCGCAGGCGAGCCGCCGTTCACCGGCGCGCCGCTCGCGATTCTCGCGCGTCGCATGAGCGAGCCCGCACCGCCGCTCCCGCCGCGCGCCGACCTCGCGATCCCCGACATCGTGCGCGAGCTACTGCGCGTCGCACTCGCCACGCAGCCGGTGGAGCGGTATGCGTCGGCAGCGGAGCTGGCCACGGCACTCCAGGAGGCACTCGCCGAAGCCCCGGCACCGATCGCCGTCACACCAGGACGAGGGACGGGTCGGATGGCGCGACCGAATACGCCCACGGTGGCGGTGCTTCCCCTCGCCAACCTCGGGGCGGACGCCACCGACGAATACCTCGCCGACGGCATCACGGACGAGATCATCAACAGACTGTCCGCCACCCCTGGCCTTCGCGTCGTTGGCCGCACGTCCGCCTTCGCGTTGAAAGGACGCGCCCTCGCGCTGGAGGCGATCGCTCGCGAGCTCCGCGTCTCACATGTGCTCGAGGGGAGCCTGCGACGCGCCGGCGACCGACTGCGCGTCACCGCGCGGCTGGTCGAGGTCGCGACGGGGCACGAACGCTGGTCGCAACGCTACGAGAGAGAGCTGGCGGACGTCTTCGCGGTGCAGGACGAGATCGCGCGAGAGATCGGCGAAGCGCTGGTGACCGCCATCGGCGGGGTGACGACCGGTACCGGGGCACGTGCCCAGGCATCCGCCGCCGTGACGGGGCCACCAACGCGCAACGTGGACGCGTACGAGCGATACCTGCAGGGCCGCGTCTTCTGGAACCGGCGCACGCAGACGGGCTTGCAGCGCAGCATTGGCTCCCTCCGCGATGCCATCGCGATGGATCCGGAGTTCGCGCTCGCGCACGCCGCGCTCGCCGATGCCTGGGTGACGCTCGCGATCTACGGCGCCGAGGCGCCGGCACATGCAATGGCGGAAGCGCGCGTGGCCTGCATGGATGCACTGCGGCTCGTGCCCGGTCTGCCCGAGGCACTTCCCGCGCGCGCCGCGCTCTCGGCGCTCCACGATTGGCGCTGGGACAGGGCCGAGACCGACTACCGTGAGGCCATTCACGCATACCCGTCGATGCCGCTCGCGCGTCAATCGTTCGCGACGAACGTCCTCCTCCCGCTCGGACGCATCGACGAGGCACTGGACCAGCTCGCGCAGGCACGCGCGCTCGACCCGCTCGCCCCGGCAGTCACGCTGAGCATCGCTCTCGCGCACTACCTCGCTCGCGATTGGGACAGGGTGGAGCGCGTGTGCGGGGCGATCATCGAACGCGACCCCGATTTCGGGATGGCGCACTACTTCCTCGGTCAGGCCCGGCGCGATGAGGGCCGGCTCGATGCCGCGCTGCCCACGCTTCATCGCGCGGCCGAGCTGCTCGGGAACTCCAGCGAAAGCATCGCCGCACTCGGCGTCGCCCATGCGCTTGCGGGAGATCGCGCCGGGGCCGAGCGGGCGCTCGCCGAGTTGGCCGCGCGTGCGACGACGACCTACGTCTCGCCCGTACACGAGGCGCAGGTACTCCTCGGCCTGGGCGACCATGAAGCCGCGCTCGACCGCCTGTATGAAGCGACAGTGGAGCGTGCGACGGAGCTCGCCTGGCTGGGAGTGCGTCCGGTCTACGCGCCGCTGCGCGGCCACCAGCGTTTCACTCGCCTCGTCAAGCGCCTGGGTCTCGCCTCGTGAGGCGCACGCGCGATCGCAGTCCTGCATGGCCCGACCCGCTGTTCCCCCTCCCCAATCGAAAGGCGAACCGATGACCAGGCTCAATCAGTGCGCAGTGGTCGCCATCCTGACCTGCGGCTCCCTGCTGTCGGCGGGAGCGCAGGGCCCCGATCCCTACGCGGCCAACAACACGGTCTACCCGGATTCCGCGGCGTGGAAGAACAAGCCGTTCCGGACGAGCAACTACGACTATCCAGCGCAACCCGCGGCGTCAGGATGGCTCGCCATCCGTCCGGTCGGGGGTCCGCTCACCAGGCAGACCGCGCCGGCCTACGTGGCGCTGGTCAAGCAGTTCCTCGAGCGCGACATCGCCGGTCTGATCAACGATCCGCTGAACTGGACGCCGAAGCAGGCGAGATGGTTCGACATGCCGTGGGGCGGACAGGGCTCGAGGATGTCGAACGGCAAGATCGATCCCTCCTCCGGTCGTGAGGCGCTGCTCGGCTCCTACACCGGGCAGATCCTGGAGAACATCTCGTATCCCCAGGGCCAGCGTCCTACGCCGCAACACTTCCAGAATCACGCAGTCGTGTATTACAACGACGTCGCCGCCTCTCAGCTCGGCAGCATCTGGAAGAATCCGTTCAAGCCCGATCTGGCGGCGACGCAGTTTCCGGAAGGCTCGATGGCGCTCAAGGTGGAAGGCGTCACGCTGACGGAGGACCAGTGGCCGAGCGCGAGCGGTCCACCGGTGCTCAAGGGATCTTCGGTGTCGTATCTCTACCGCCCGTCGGTGGAGTCGATGCTGAACGAACCCGATCCGACCAAGCGCGTACCCATCGTCACGCCGATCCGGTTTCTGCAGATGGCGGTACGCATCAAGGATCGCGTGGCCTCGCCGAAGACAGGCTGGGTCTTCGTCGCCTTCGCCTACGACAGCCGGTCTAACGGCCGCACGGTGTGGGATCGCGTGCGACCGATCGGCGCGATGTGGGGCAACGACCCGCAGTTCGCGCGCTATCCGGACGGGCGGGGGCCCAACGGCGTCCTGACGGAGACCTGGACGAACGACAGCCTTCCCGATTTCGTCCGCTTCGGGCTCGGCTGGGGCGGTCGCCTCGCGGGGCCGCTCGACGTTGGCCTGCGACACAACGTCGTCACGGTGTCCGGTCGACGCTATGAGAGGGGCAACTCCTTTCCCGCCAGCTCCTGCGTGAGCTGCCACAGCTCGGCCCAGTATCCCTTCGTGGCCAATCTCTATCCGTCACCCAACATGGTGTTCCCGGAGGATGGCCAGCAGTTCCTCTTCTTCGACCCTGGGTCGGCACAATGGGCCGCATGGTTCCAGAACCGGCCCGGGAACGTCGCGATGTCGGGCCGTGGACGCGCGTCCGGCCTCGTCGCTGCCGATTACGACATGATGCTCACCTTCGCCCTCTCCGCGGCCAACGCATCAGCCGGTGCCGAGGCGTTCACGAGGCCACGCGTGCACGGCCACTGAGCGCGCGTCTTTACGCGGGCACCTGCGCGCGTCGCTGGGCGATGCGAGTCTCCCACGCGACCGCGCGCTGATCTGCGGCGAGCGCGGCGGCCTGATCGAAGTAGCGCATCGCCGCCGCGCGATCCTCGGGTCGCGTGGCGAGCGCGGCTTGCGCCACGGCGCGCTCGGCGAGCAGCAGACTCTCGAACTGACGTTCGCCATTCTGCGCGATGCGGGCGAGCTGCTCGTCGATGCGGCGCAGCGCCTGCGTGTGCTGCCCCATGCGGCCGAGCAGCTCGGCCTCGTGGGTGACGAACCACGGCTGCCAGTTCTCGAAGCCGGTCTGTGCCCACCCGCTAATGCCGGCCTGCACTTCGGCGAGACCATCTTCGACGCGCCCCTGGCCGTGCGCCCACGCCCAGCCGCGCGCGAAGCGGGCCATGGCGATGAACTCGGGAAAACCGAACTGTCCGGCGAACTCGATGCAGCGCTCCGCCATGCGCAGCGCGTCGTCGGTGTCGCCGCGCATCACCGCCGTGTTGAAATTGGCGAGCATGGCGAACCCCATCGTGTGCGGCTGATTCAACGTCTCGGCGACCTGAAGCGCCTCGGCGGCCGTGCGGCGCGCGCCCTCCGCATCGCCAAGCACGTGCATCGACAGCGCCAGGTAGAAGCGGCCGAAGACGCCGAAGTCCATCAGGTAAACCGGATACAGCGCCGCATCGCGCGCCGGCTCGTAGAGCGAGGTAGACGTCGTGAGATGCGCGCGCGCCGTCTCCGGATGGCCACGATGGAAGTGCACCATGCCGGCCATGTTGTTCGCCGCCATGATCGCCTCCGAGTCGCCCGTCCGCTCCGCGGCGTTGCGCAGCAACCCGTCGACGAGCTCACTCGCCGTGTCGAGCCGGGCGCGACCCCAGTTGAACAGGCACCAGCCATAGCTCGTGGGGAACAGGCGCGGCTGCCCCGGCAGCGACTGGCTCAGACCATACGCTCGCTCCTGCACCGCGCCGAACTCGGCGCTGCCGGGACCAAGAAGAACCATGGTGGTCGGTCCGAGCATGGACAGCAGCCCCAGCTCCGCCGCCTCGCGCTCCTGGCCACCGGTGCCCGCCGGCATCGCCGCCAGCGCATCCACGCCGGCACGCAGATGACCCGCGGCTTCGCGCGGTGCGCCGCGCGAGAGCGCCTGTCCGCCCGCGGCCTGCCACCACCGCGACGCTTCCAACGCGCGGCCGGCACGGGTGAGATGTCTCGCCGCGAGCTCCGGCTGACGTTCGACGCGGTCCGCGAAGCGTGACAGCAGTGCGTCGGCAACCCGGCCGTGCAGCTCGGCGCATCGCTTCGGCGGCAGCGATGCGTACGCCGTGTCTTCCACGAGCGCGTGCTTGAAGACCAGCACCTCGCCATCGGCGCTCTTCTGGAGCGCGAGACCACTCTCGAGCATGGCCGAGAGCGGTGCGTGGAGGATGTCGGTTCCCTCGGGGGCGGCGGCGGCGAGCAGCGCTCGATCGAACTCGCGCCCGATGACGGCCGCGAGCTGCGCCACCTGCTTGCCTTCGGCGGGGAGCCGGTCGAGGCGCTCGGTGAGCAGGTCCATCAGCGTATCGGGCACACCACGCGCGACTGTGTCGGCACTGCCGTGCGCCGCGCGTCGGTCGAGCAGCATGCGCGTCATCTCCTCGATGAAGAGAGGCACGCCATCCGTGCGTTCGATGATCGCCGACACCCAGTCCGCGGGCAGATGGGCCTCGTCGGCGTGCTGACTTGCGATGGCCGCCGAATCCGCATCCGGCAGACGACGCAACGGAAGCTGGAGAACTTCGCGCTCGTCGGGCCACGGCGGCTCGAACTCGGGACGCGCCGTCATCAGAAGGAGAATCGGGGCGTGATCGCCGTTCGCCAGAAGCTGGTCCAGCAGCTCCAGCGAGGTGGGATCGATCCAGTGCAGATCCTCGAACACCATGAGCAGCGATCCCTGCTCGAACGACGCAGACACGCGGTGCGTCGTCTCCACATCGCGAACGTGCACCTGATGCCAAGCGAGGCCGGTGAAGTAGCGCTCGAGTGCCTGTTTCGTCAGATGCAGCTGCATGGGTGGCGGCATGGCCAGCGGCGGATACCGACCGTCGGAGGGCACGCCCAGCAGCGCGGCGATCAGCGCGCGCTCGGTCCCTTCTTCGATGCCGGCAATCGCGAGCTGCGCTTCCAGCGTGTCGAGTTGCTCCGCGGCGCTGTGCGAGGCCGTCAGCCCCGCCGCCGCCGAGAGATGCTGCACGAACGGTTGCAGGGCGCTGTTGATGTGGTAGGGCGAGCACTGCAGCCGCAGCAACGTGTGACCCTGGGCGGGCAGTGCGTGGTCGAGTGCCGTGACGAGTCGCGATTTGCCGATACCCGGCTCACCGAGCAGCAGTGCGCCGCGGGTGCGGCCAGTGCTCGCGTGCCGCCAGTGGGCGAGCAGCGCCGCGAGCTCGGCATCGCGGCCGATCATCGGCAGCGTCGCGTCGCGTCCGCGCCACGCCGACCGGCTGTCCAGCGAGAGCGCGCGGCGCACGACCGCGACGGACACCGGCGCGTCGAAGCCCTTCAACGTCCGTTCTCCGAGCTCCTCGAATTCGAACTGCCGCCCCGCAATGCGGCGCGTGCTCGGTGCCACGCCGATCGCGCCCGGAGGCACGGCGGCCTGGATGCGGGCTGCGAGGTTCGGCGTGCTGCCCGCCAGCGCGACCCCCTGGCTCACGCTCACGGCGACCATCCCGGACGCGACACCGATGCGCACCGCGAGCGGTTCGCCGGGCGCGACCTCGATGTGCGGCACCTCAGCGACCAGAGCGAGGGCAGCGTGCAGGGCACGCGCCGCGTCGTCCTCGTTCGCGGCTGGATAGCCGAAGTACACGTCCACGCCATCACCGACCACGCGCGCGACGAAGCCGCCGAAGCGCGCACTGATCTCGCCCACCAGCCGGTGATACTCCTGGAGGGTGACCAGCAGATCGTCCGGGTCGATGCGTTGCGCGAGGTCCGTCGAGCCTACCAGGTCGCAGAACAACACCGTCATCTGGCGGCGCGAGCTGCGGGGCACGGCGTCCTCGGACGGCAATGGCGCGCCGCACTGCGGACAGAATCGACCACCGGACGAGGGCGTGCGGCAGCGAGGACAGTTCATGGAGCGCTCAACGGGGGGGACGAGCAGCGCAGCTCCGAGCGCCCTGGGGAGGGGCGAAGATCCGGGGGAGGCAGAACATACGGCGAGACCCGGCTGGACCGCCATGGCCGAGCGTGGTTGGCGCGCGACGCAGCGGTACGCAGCGCGACTCGTCAGCTGGACGTCAGCGAGCCTGCACCGTTCGACGGCGGCTGCCCACGGGCCTGCGACTCCGCGTCACCTCTCGCTTCGCGGAGCTCTCGCCCTGACCCTCGCCTTCACCTTCGCCGGCGCGGACGGCCCGACCGGGCCGCCGGCCTGGAGGACCGCCGGGCCGACGTGCAACGTGTACGTCTCACGCACGTCGGTGCCCGCGATCGCGCCGATGATCTCCGCGCCGCTGCCGGGCGTCCACGTCAGCGGCACCGCACCTCGTCCGTCGCTGACGGCGCGCGACGGCGACACCCGCCCGCCTTTCGCCGTCAGTGTGAGCCTCGCGCTCGGCACCCGGTTGCCATAGAGATCGGTGACCGTGGCGACGAGCTTGCGCTTGCCCGCCCTCACGGGTGAGCCGTGCACCTCGTCAAAGTCGAGGTTGGCCGGGGCGCCGGGCTGGGCCCACGCCACGATGTCGAGCGACTTCGCCAACCCGTCCAGGTGCACGCCGAGGGTGTGGCTACCCGCCGAGCGCCCGAGTGTCCACTGAAGTGCGCCGCTGCCAGTGGAATCGGTGCGCACCAGCGTGTCGAGCAGCGTGCCGGAGGCGACCGAGACGACGAGGGCCGCGTCGGCGACTCCGTTGCCTGCCGCGTCGAGCACGCGGACGACGATGGGGCGGCGGAGTGGCGCCGCGACCGTACCGCGCTGCCGGTCGCCCGAGAGGACGACGATGCGCGCCGCGGCGCCGGCGAGCGCCGTCGCCGTGAACGTCACGGGCGGAATCGCGGGACCGCCGCGCGCCGTGCCCACCTGCGCGCGCAGCCGCTGCGTTCCCGCCGCGGGGCCGAGCGTCCAGCGTGCCCGCGCGATGCCCGCTGAGTCGGTGCGTGGCGACAGCGACTCCACAGTGCCATCCAGCGCGTGCCAGCTCACGGGCACGTCGGGGAGCACGCGCCCACTGGTGTCGGTGATGCGCAGTTGTATCGGCCCGGCGAGCGTCAGGGCGGCGGGGCCGCTCGGATGCTCGACCACGGCCATCGCACGCGTGTTGGCGGGCAGCGGATCCGCTTCGGCGGTGACGACGATCGTGCTGTCGAGGTGCTGTACCGTCGCGATCAGAGACTGGCTCCCGGGGAACCCACCGAGAGTCCACGACGTGCGTGCGCGTCCGTCGGCGTCGCTGAGGGCGGAGGCGGGGTCCAGAACACCGTCTCCCTGCGCGACGCGGAAGGCGACGAGCGCGCCGCTCACCGGCAGCCCGCGGAGACCGATGACGCGCACGACCACATTCTGTGGGAGCGCGTGTCCAGCGGTTGCGTGCTGCCCTGCGCCAGAGAGCAGGGCGACGGTCGCTGGCGCGGCGACCACGCTCAGCGCTGCATGCCCAGCCACGCCGTCCACCGCGGCGGTGACGATCGTGCGTCCAGGCGCGCGCGCCGTCGCGATGCCGACCGAGTCGAGCACGACGATCGAGCTGTCATCCACGCGCCACTGGGCGGCCACGTCGGCGATTGCGTGACCGCGCGCGTCGCGCGCACGAGCGCGCAGCGGCTGCCGGTCGAGCTCACGCAATGTCATCGCGTCCGTGCCGTCGGCGCCGATCACGTCCACCGACACCACGCGCTGGCGCACGATGATCCGGGAGCGGGCGACCCGCCCGCCGACGGCGACGGTGATCATCGTCGCGCCGGGGCCCTGCGCCACCACGGAGCCGTCGTTGCCTACGAGGGCGACCGCGGGATTCTCGCTCGACCACGCTGGCCTGGTACCGACGAGGACCGCCCCCGCCCTGTCCGTGATCGTCGCGGCGAGGTGCAGCGTGTCGCCGATGGCGGTCGCCGTATCGACCGCCGGCCGGACGCCGACCCACGCGACGCCGAGGTTGCCGATGGTCTGGTGCGCCTCCGACTTGCCGACGACGCCGAACGAGTAGAGAAAGGAGATGATCGAGACACAGGCCGCGCCCGTGGTGGCCACCGCGGCGACGACCTTGGTCGCCTGACGATACCACGGCGTCGGGACCGACGCGGTCGCGTGGATGGGAGACGTCATGAGGAATCTCGGGCGCCGGCACGGTGGTGGTGGTGCTGAGCGGCGGCGTCCGATGACGGAGGCCGCGAGCCGGGACGTCGCAGGCTGTTAGCCCGACGGTGGCATGGACTATCGCCTCGGCGGGGCACCGAAGGCGGTGACTGCGGTCACCGCCCCACTCGTTTCCCGAACTTTTGTCGCGTGGCGGGCAGGTGCTTCGGATCTTGCGGCGATTCGGCTCGGCGTCGACGTTGTTTGCAACACCACCGTCCACGCTGCTGGAGGTTCGATGCGCACGATCGCGCCGCTGTTCGCCCTGCTTCTCACGCTCTCGCACGCCGCTGCGGCGCAGTCACCCCGCGCGACTTCCGCTTCCAACGCGGCGCCGGTCGCGCGCTTCGACTGGTTCGAGTACAGCGGGCGAGACTC
>DATFOL010000190.1:0-4586 GCA_035265545.1 Gemmatimonadaceae bacterium
CTAGACTTTCACGGTGCGGCGGAGTGAGTCAACTTACGTGCGCGCAATCGCTTGGCGCGCCGCGACCTCTCCCTCTCCCACCCCGGTCCCCGAGCATCTGCGCCTCGTTCACCTCGCCGACCTGCACCTCGGATACCGCCAGTATCAGCGGCTGACTCCGCGCGGGATCAATCAGCGCGAGGCGGACGTGGCGCAGTCGTTCACCCGCGCGATCGACAAGATCATCGAGCTCGACCCCGAGCTCGTGCTGATCGCGGGCGACGTGTTCCATCAGGTCCGGCCGACCAACACGGCCATCCTGCACGCCTACATCCAGTTCGCGCGGCTTCGGGCAGCACTGCCGAGGACCCAGGTCGTGATGGTGGCGGGCAATCACGACACGCCGCGCGCCGCGGAGACGGGATGCATCCTGCGCCTCTTCTCGCCGCTCGGCATCCACGTCGTGGAGGCGGAGCCGCGCGCGCTCGAGTTCTCCGACCTCGACGTGTCGCTGCTCGCCGTCGCCGACAACCAGCACCAGCGACCGAAGCTCGCGCCGACCGGATCGCGACGCTGGAAGGCGCTGGTCCTGCACGGTGAGGTGGAAGGGATGCTCGGCCCCTTCGCCGCCACGCACGAGATGGCGACGCAGGAGATCCCGCAGGACGAGCTGCACGTGCCGCACTGGGACTACATCGCGCTCGGCCACTACCACGTGTACCGTCGCCTCGCGCCGAACCAGTTCTACAGCGGCTCGCTCGACTACACGAGCACCAACACCTGGGGCGAGCGCATCGAGGAAGAGATGGCGGGGGTGCCGGGAAAGGGGATCATCGAGCACGATCTCGCCACCGGTGCACACACGTTTCATCGGATCCAGCCGTCGCGCGACTTCGTCGACCTGCCGATGGTGACGGCGCGCGGGTTGACGACCGAAGAGGTGAACGCGCGCATCGCCGCCGCGATCGAGTCCATTCCGGGCGGGATCGACGACAAGGTCGTTCGCCTGGTGGTCCGTGACCTGCCGCGTCACATCACGCGGCAGCTCGATCACAAGCAGCTGCGCGAGTTCCGGCGTCGCGCGCTGCACTTCCACCTGGACACGCGCCGGCCGGAGATCATCCGCTCGGTGGGCCATGGTGCGCCCGGACGCCGGCCGTCGCTCGCCGACTTCGTGCGCGACAAGCTGCGCGACCGTATGGTGCCCGCCGACGTGGACCGCGATGCGCTCGTCGAGCTCGGACTGCGCTACCTCAAGGACGCCGAGGAGCGCGACAGCCCCCTCGGATCCACCCCGCAGGGCCTCGGGGGGTAGATGCGCCTCAACAGCCTCCGGCTCACGAACTTCCGCCAGCACTGCGACACGTTCGTCACGTTCGACACCGGGTTGACGGGGATCATCGGTGCGAACGGCTCGGGCAAGTCGACGCTGCTCGAGGCGATCGCCTGGGCGCTGTATGGGCAGGACGCGGCGCGTGGCAAGAAGGAGACGCTGCGTTCCCTGCGTGCGGGGCCGAACGCGCGCGTGAAGGTGGAGCTCGACTTCGAGCTGGGCGGCCATCGGTATCGCGTCGAGCGCGGGCTCACCACCGCCGAGCTCTACCTCGACGGGTCGGACGCACCGATCGCGAACTCACTCACCGGAGTGACGGAGCTGCTCCGTCGCCGGCTCGGCATGAGTCGCGAGGAGTTCTTCAACACCTACTTCACCGGGCAGAAGGAGCTCGACGTGATGGCGGCGATGGCGCCGTCGGAGCGGGCGCAGTTCCTCTCGCGCGTGCTCGGCTACGAGCGACTCCGCACGGCGCAGCGGCTCGTTCGCGAGCGCGCGCGCCTGATCGCCGCCGAAGCGGCGGGGGTGCGTGCCGCGATGCCGGACGCCGGCAGCATCGACCGGCTGCACGCCGACGCACGCGAGCGGCTCCAGCGCGCCAACGCGCGCGCGCGAGAGAGCGAGGCGCGTCGTGATCGCGCCGGCGCCGTGCTGGCCGACATCGTGCCGCGCTGGCTCGCCGCGCAGCGCGAGCGCGAGCAGCTCCAGGAGGCGCTCGCCGAGCTTCGCGTCGCCGAGAGCGAGGCCGCGGCGTACTCGCGCGACGTCCTCCGCGTCGGGCGCGAGCTGACGGAGATCCAATCGGCGGAGACGGAGCTCCACCGCCTCGCCGAGGAGCTCGCGCCGCTCGCCGCACTGAGCGACGAGCTGGTGCGCCTGGACCGGATGGCCAGCGAGGAGGGTCGTCGTCGCACGCTGCTCGACAGCGAGCGCTCCCTCGAAGATGAAGTGCGCGCGCTGCGGGAACGCCGCGCACGCATCGAGACCGCGCCGACGCTCGAGGAAGAGGTCACCGTAGAGCTCGAGCAGAAGCGCGCCCAGCTCGAGCTGGTGGAGGGGGAACTCGAGGCCAAGCGCACCGAGTGGGTGCGCGACCGGCAGGAGGCGGAAACGAAGCGTCGCGCCCTGCTCGACCAGTACGCCGAGGCGCGCGAGCATCGCGAGCAGCTCGTGAAGGCGGGCGAGGACGGCGAGTGCCCTACCTGCGAGCGACCGCTGCACGACCACTACCGCACGGTGCTCGACCGGCTCGACGAGCAGATCGAAGCGCTCGTCGCCGACGGGCGGTACTTCAAGTCGCGCCTCGAGCAGCTCGAGGAGATGCCGGTCGAGGTGCGCGATCTCGACGAGCGTCGGCGCACCGCGTTCGACGAGGTGAGCAAGCTCGAACGACGGTTGGCGAAGGTGCAGCTCGCCGTGCAGGAGCTCGCCCAGGTGACGCGCGACCTCACGGCGAAGGAGCATCGCTTCCAGCAGGTGCGCCACGATCGCGAGCAGATCCCGTCGGGCTACGACGCGACGCGTCATGCGCAGGCTCGGCGCGAGCTGGAACGTCTTCGCCCGCTGGATGCGCGCGCGACGCGCCTCGCCGCGCAGCTCGAGCGTCGCGGCGCGCTGGAGGCCGAGCGCGATCGCGCCGCGGCCGGTCTCGCGGCGGCGCAGGGGCGCGCCGCTGCGCTGTCCGCGCGGCGCGACGTGCTCTCGTTCTCCGAGCAGAGCTACGCCGACCTGCGGTCGCGCCACGACGCGGCGGCCGCGGATCTGCGCACGGCCGAGCTGGATGCGGTCGCCGCGGCGGGTGAAGCCGCCGGTGCGCAGGCGGCGCTCGTGCGCGCGGAGCAGATGCGCGAGGAGCTGCAGCGCTCGCGCACGCAGCTCGATCAGCTCGACCGACAGAAGCGGTTGCACGACGAGCTCGATCGCGCGTACACCGATCTGCGTACGGATCTCAACGTGCAGCTCCGCCCGGAGATGAGCGAGCTGGCGAGCGCGTTCCTCACCGAGCTCACCGATGCGCGCTACGACGAGCTCGAGCTCGACGACAGCTACAACCTCACGGTGATCGAGGAGGGTGTGCCGAAGCCGGTGATCTCCGGGGGTGAGCAGGACATCGCCAACCTCTGCCTTCGGCTCGCCATCTCGCAGATGATCGCCGAGCGCGCCGGTCAGAGCTTCTCGCTGCTCATCCTCGACGAGGTGTTCGGCTCCCTCGACGAGGCGCGCCGTCAGAACGTCGTCGAGCTGCTGCGCGGACTGCAGGACCGGTTCGAGCAGGTCATCCTCATCACGCACATCGAGCAGGTGCGCGAGGGACTCGACCGCGTGATCAACGTGCGCTACGACGAGGAGTCGGGGATGTCGGTCGTCACGCAGAGCGACCCGAGCGATGTGGACGGGACGGCGGCGCTCGCGGGCGCGGGCGCCGAGGAGTGATGGCGAGCGCGCGCAGCTGGCGCCCGCTGGCCCAGATCGAAGGGCCATTCGCCGCGAAGCTCGAGGAGATCCCGGCGCTCAACGTCGTGTTCAGCGACGCCTTCACGGAGCGCTATCGCCGCGACGGGATGGTCGGTGTGCGTGTGCCGTACCTGAACCCCGCCGTCTGGCGCTATGCCATCGAGGATGCCGCGGGAGGCGCGATGGTCTGGCGCGACTCGCGTGCCGAGATCGCCGCGTTCAACATGGTGCACCGCTCGGGGGTGGAGGGCTGGATGGGCCCTCTGGCGGTGCGGACGGAGTACCAGGGTAGCGGCGTGGGGAAGGAGATCGTCGAGCAGGGCATCGCGTGGCTCAAGCGCGAGGGCGCGACCGTGATCGGCCTCGAGACGATGCCGCGCACGATGGACAACATCGGCTTCTACTCGGCACTCGGCTTCCTTCCCGGCCGACTGACGATCACGCTCACTCTCGACGCCGCGTCGGCCGATCGTTCGCCGGAGCTACTGGGCCGACTGGGTGCGCGCGACCGCGAGGACGCGATCGCCGAGGTGCGAACGCTCGTCGACGGCCTCGCGCCGGGCTACGACTTCACGCGCGAGCTCGAGCTCACCGAGTCGCTCGCGCTGGGCGATACGGTGCTGGTGCGCGACGGTGACCGTCTCGTGGGGATGGCGCTCTGCCACACGGCGCCGCTGGTGGAGGGGCGCACGCGCGAGGAGCTTCGGGTGCTCAAGCTGGCGCTCGCGAGCGACGCGGCGCTCGACCCGATGCTGCGCGCGCTGTGCGACTTCGCCAAGCGGAGCGGCACGCGCCGCGTCGCGCTGCGGGTGCAGGGCGA
>DATFOL010000191.1:0-2797 GCA_035265545.1 Gemmatimonadaceae bacterium
ATCGGATAGTTGAGCAGTCCGGCGCTGACGCTCTCCATGCGCTGCGACTTGTCCTTGAATTGGGTCTGACGCTCGAGCTCACCGAGCGGCGTCACGGTGTTGAAGATCCACGCCAGCTCGGTATGTTCCGGCACGTCCGACTGGACGAACAGCGTGGACACCGCCGGGTCGATGCCCGCCGCGAGCAGGCCGAGCGCCATCTCCCGCCGACGCTCGCGGAGTTGACCCGGCTCGTATGCGGCGATGATCGCGTGGTAGTCCACGATGCAGAAGATCGACTCCGCCGTATGCTGCAGCGCCACCCAGTTCTTGACTGCACCGAGGTAGTTCCCGATGTGCAGCTCGCCCGAGGGCTGGATCCCGCTGAAGATACGTGCCATGCCCCGAACGTAATGAGCGCATCAGACGCGTCGCAAGGAATCGAGAACCGCGGCGCCGCGAGCGCATCGCACAGCCGCACGGACGCGCGAGCGCTGCTCGCGACGTGCGTCGCGGCGGCCGCACGTGGGGCAGACGTGGTGCGCAAGGGCGCCGAGCGACGCGCTTCGCTGGTGTGGGAGTCGAAGGGCACCAACGATTTCGTGAGCGAGATCGATCGCGCCAGCGAAGCGGTGATCGCCGAGATGGTGGGGGGACGGCATCCCGATGCCGTGCTCGTCGCCGAGGAGGGTTCGCCGAACCTGAGTCGCTCCCACGGACTCGTCTTCATCGCCGACCCGCTCGACGGCACGACGAACTTCCTCCACGGCGTGCCCTGGTACGCCGTCTCGATCGCCGCTCTGATCGACGGTGAGGTCATCGCCGGCGCGACGATCAATGTCGCCACCGGCGAATTGTTCACCGCGACCCTCGGCGGCGGTGCACGACGCGCCGGCGAGCCGATTCGAGTGAGCGCCATCACCGAGCCCGGACGCGCGCTCATCGCGACGGGTCTGCCCTGGGCGGGCGAGGAGGACATCGCCGCCTACATGCCGTCGCTCCCGGCGGTGATGCGTGCGACGGCGGGAATTCGCCGAGCCGGCGCCGCCGCGCTCGATCTGGCCGATGTCGCCTGCGGACGCTACGACGCCTTCTGGGAACAGCGCCTGAACCCATGGGACATGGCCGCCGGCTCGCTGCTCGTGCGCGAGGCGGGCGGCGTCGTCACCACGATCGACGGCGCACCCTGCCCCGTCGCCGAGACCTCGCTCGTCTGCGGCAATCCCACGATGCACGCCTGGCTCCTCGACACGCTGCGCAGCGCATGAAGCTCATCGAGTGCGTCCCGAACTTCTCCGAGGGACGCCGGCCCGAGGTGATCGCCGCCATTCGCGACGCGATCGCCGCGGTGCCCGGCGCCTACCTGCTCGACGCCAGCTCGGACGCGAGCCACAACCGCAGCGTCATCACCTTCGTCGCGCCGATGGAGATCGTGGCCGATGCGGCGTTCGCCGGCATCCGCGAGGCGCAGCGGTTGATCGATCTGACCACGCATTCGGGCGAGCATCCTCGCATGGGCGCGGCCGATGTCGTTCCCTTCATCCCGCTCGAGGGATCGACGATGGAGGACTGCATCGCCCTCGCGCGCCAGCTCGGCGAGCGTGTCGGCCGCGAGCTGGGAATTCCGGTCTTCCTCTACGAGCGCGCCGCGACGCGCCCCGACCGCGACAACCTCGCCGACGTGCGTCGCGGCGAGTTCGAGGGACTGCGCGACGACATCGGCCGCACGCCCCAGCGCACTCCGGACTTCGGCCCACCAGCCGTACATCCGACGGCCGGCGCGGTCGCCATCGGCGCACGCCCCTTCCTCGTCGCCTACAACGTCTATCTCGGCCCCGCGTCCAACCTGCCGGTCGCCAAGGAGGTGGCCAAGGCGGTGCGCGGCTCCTCGGGCGGACTGCGCTACGTGAAGGCGATGGGCTTCGAGGTCGACGGCCAGGCGCAGGTCTCGATGAACCTCGTCGACACGGAGCGTACGCCGCTCCACGTCGCTTTCGACATGGTGCGCACCGAGGCCGAAGCGCGCGGCGTCACACCGACGTGGAGTGAGATCGTCGGGCTCGTGCCCGAGCGCGCCCTGTTCGATGCAGCCGCGCGCCACGTGCGCCTCCGCAACTTCTCGCTCGACATGGTGCTCGAGCAGAAGGTGCGTCGCGCGGTAGCGGGCGGCGAGACGCTCAGCCGCTTCGTCGGCGCGATCGCGTCGCCCACACCGGTTCCCGGCGGCGGTAGCGTCGCGGCGCACGCCGGAGCGGTCGGCGCGGCACTCGCCCAGATGGTCGCCGGGCTCACCGTCGGCAAGAAGAAGTACGCCGCCGTCGACGCGGAGATGCGCGAGCTGGCAGTGCGCGCTGCGGCGCTCGGCAACACGCTCTCCGTGCTCGTCGCCCGCGACGCGGAGGCGTATGCCGCGGTGACCGCCGCCTACAAGCTCCCCGGAGAGACTCCAGACCTCGAGTACGTGAAGAAGCAGAAGATCGACGAAGCGCTCGTCGCCGCGGCCGCGGTGCCGGTCGAGACGGCCGCCGCCTGCGCCGAGGTCGCCGAGCTGGCGCTCGCCGTAGCCGAGCGGGGGAACAGCAACGCAGCGAGCGACGCGGGCATCGCGGCACTCCTCGCCGAAGCGGGGTGCGTCGGCGCGAGCTACAACGTGCGCATCAACGTCGCCGCACTCGGCGATCGCTCCCTCGGCGCGCAGATCGCCGAAGACGTTCGAGGGATCGTCGAGCGCAACCGTGAGCTGGCGCGGCGAACGGCCGAGGTGGTGGAGCGGGCGCTGGGCAGGTGAGAACGAGTGTGAGTTAGTGAGTTGGATAGT
>DATFOL010000192.1:0-6067 GCA_035265545.1 Gemmatimonadaceae bacterium
GCGGCTCGTGGTCGAGATCGTGCATTCGCACGTTCGCGCTCCGACACGGCGCTCGGCCGCACACCGGCCCATGCGCCTTCACGACTCCGTTACCGAGGTGCTCCATGCACGGTCGATTCGCTTTGACGCTGCTCTGCGGCGCGATGTCAGCGGGCATGATGGGTTGCTCTTCGGGGCGCGACGCCGAGCGCGCCGACTCTGCCCGCGCCGATTCCGCCACCGCCGCCATGACGCCGGGAACCGATTCCGCCGCCGCTCCGGCCGCTGGCGGCGGTGCCCTCACCGACGACATCCGCGCCGCCGAGAATGCATGGCGCATCGCCGTCACCGGTGGCGACACGGTGGAGCTCGGCCGCATCACCGCCCCGGGCTTCACGATGGTTGGCAGCACCGGTCCCGCGTCCACGGTCACGCGCGCCAGCCTGATGAAAGAAGTCAGTCAGGGAATGCTGACGGCCGATTCGTCGAGCGTGAGTGACCTGACCGTCAACGGAAGCGGCGACTCCGCGACGGCCGACCTGACGTTCTTCTGGCGCGTCAGCCGGATGGGAAAGGCACCCAGGGCGGAGACGCTCAAGGTCACGGATACCTGGGTGAAGCGCGACGGGCGCTGGCAGCTCGCCTCACGCCGCGAGCGGGGCGACACGAAGTAGCAGCGGTCGGGCATCGACCGCCCGAGCCTCAGGCGGCCGATGCGCGAGTGTCAGTACCGCCGGCGTCGCGGGGCCGAGCGACGGATGCCGAGTGACCCCATCAACGCGCCCATCAGGCCACGGGTGATCGTGCCGGCGACCGTGCGCGCCATCGGCGACTTGAGTACTTGCTCGAATGTCGACGGCGGCTCCTTCCCCGCCCGCGCGCGCGGCGCCGGCGCCCGTTCGTTCCGCTTCACCGTCTCGTCGTCGGACTCGTCCTGATCCGGCGCGGCCGCCGCCGCGCGCGCGCTCAGCATCTCGCGCGCGCTCTCGCGGTCCACCGCGGTGGCGTACTTGCGCACCTGCGTCGACGAGGAGAGCCGCTGCTGCAGCTCGTCGTCGGTCAACGGACCCATGCGCGACGACGGCGGGATCAACCGCGTCGCGAACGGCGACGTCGGCACGCCGCTCGGCGAGAGCACCGTCACCAGCGCCTCGCCGATGCCGAGCGACGTCAGCGTCTCCTGCACGTCGTAGAACTTCGTCTTGGGGAAGGTGCGCGCCGCGGCCTTGAGCGCCTTCTCGTCGTCCGGCGTGAACGCGCGCAGCGCGTGCTGCACGCGGTGGCCGAGCTGGCCGAGCACTTCGGCTGGCACGTCCTTCGGGCTCTGCGTGATGAAGAAGACGCCGACGCCCTTCGAGCGGATCAGCCGCACCACCTGTTCGATCTGGTCGAGCAGCGCCTTGCTCGCGTCGTCGAAGATCAGGTGCGCCTCGTCGAAGAAGAACACCAGCTTCGGCTCGTCCACGTCGCCCACTTCGGGGAGATCGTGGTAAAGCGTCGCGAGCATCCACAGCATGAAGGTGCTGAACAGCGCAGGCTTGTTCTGCACGTCCTGCAGCTCGAGGATGCTTACGGTCCCGCGTCCGTCGGCGCTCACCTTCAACAGGTCGGCAAGCTCGAACTCCGGCTCGCCGAAGAACCGGTCGGCGCCCTGCTGCTCCAGCTCCACCATCTCCCGCAGCAGCACGCCCACGGTCTGCTTCGACATGCCGCCGTAGTCCTTGAGGTCCGCCGCGCCCTCGCCGGAGAGGTACTGCAGCACCGAGCGCAGGTCGGAGAGGTCGAGCAGCAGCAGCCCCTTGTCGTCGCAGTACTTGAACACGAGCGAGAGCACGCTCGACTGTGTCTCGTTCAGGTCGAGCACCTTGGCGAGGAGCAGCGGGCCGAACGACGACACCGTCGCGCGGAGCTGCGCGCCCTTGGTGCCGGTGAGGCTGAGGAACTCGGCGGGATATCCGTTCGGCTGCCACTGATAGCCCGTGTCCCTGGCCCGCGATGCCACGCGGTCGTTGCTCACGCCCGCGGTGGCGATGCCGGATACGTCGCCCTTGATGTCGGCGAGGAAGACGGGGACGCCATTCGCCGCGAGCTGCTCGGCGATCAGCTGCAGCGTCTTGGTCTTTCCGGTGCCCGTCGCGCCGGCGATGAGCCCATGGCGATTCATCATCGACAGCGGGATCCCGACCAGCGGCTCGCCTCCGCACTGGGTCTCGTGCACCACGGCCCCGAGGGTGATCGCGCGGGTACCGGATGGGAACGCGGCGCGTGCGGCATCGAGCACGGCGGGATCGATCGCCATCGACGACTCTCCAGGTGAAGCACGGTGATATGGAGCGGGCCCGTCGGTGGCCGACGCCCGCGATCAGAACGCCGAGAAGTTGGCCGCGGTGCCCGGGCCCAACAAGACGCCCGTCAGCGTGCTCGTGCGGAGCACGGGACGCGCCACGCCCACACCTTGGCGGTCGGCGCCTTCTTCCGCCCGTCGGCGATGAAGGCGAACGCCGAGCCGACGATCGTGTCGCCCAGCGCAGGGGCGCGGTTGGGAAGGGTGACGTTCACCCCGGCCGGCCACCAGGACGGCAGCAGCATGATCGTGTGCTCGTCCGTCACGGCCTGCGTCGTCGCCCAGTCGCGCCCGTCGTCGGCACGCTGATGCGTGGCGGGGTTGATCTGCGTTTGATGGCCCGCTGCCTTCCAGTCGAGGGCAGGCGTCCACTGGCCGAAGCTGAAGCCGAGGCAGACCGGCGGCTCGTCGGGTCGCTGCTGCTGGGCGTGAGCGGGCGCGAGTGCCGTGAGCAGAACGAGTGTAATCACGATCGATTGGAGACGGATCGACATTCTCGATCCTACCCGCCATCGATCGGGACGGTTCGCGTCATCGGCCGAACGGGTGGGAACTGCTTCAGAAGTCCAGCGGATCTCTCCGAGAGCATCCAGCCCTCCGAATGGCCCTCCAGGCTGCATACCTGGGGCGGCCATCGCTCCTTTACAGTTACGGGCCTCGATCGGGCCGGCGGTGGTTCTTTGCAGCTGCCGACCCTTGCATCGTTGCGCGAGTCGCGCATCGCGGCCGGCCCCGCATCCACAAAAAAACGAGCGCCAGCCTTCAAGTGATCAGTAAGAGCAAAGGGACGATGCCAGCCCCACCGCAGGCAGCCTAGAGGGCCATTTGGAGACTTGGATGCCCACGGAGAGATCTGTTGGACTTCTGAAGCAGTTCCAGCCGTTCAAGCTCTGCTCAAGCTTCGATTAACGTGGCACTCCGGCACTGGAGTCAGCGCATCGATTCGCCGCCGGACCGACATGCGGCGGCTCTCCTCCGCGCAGCCACGCCTCGCGGAGCTTCATCTGCTCCGGTGTGGCATCCACCGCGGGCACGAAGCGCGTGGGTATGCCACGCTCGTTCTCTTCTACGGAGATGGCGAGCTTTCCATAGTACTCCCGCAATGGCAGCCGCTCTGCGCCCTCGACCCATCGCGTGAAGAAGTCGCGAATCTCCGCATGCGTACGCGAGACCACGATGTCGATCAGCGAATCCTCCGGGAAGGGACGCGTCGGACCGTAGTCGCGCGACAGGTCGAGCACGAGCGACCTGAGTCCCCGCGTGCCGCCGGATAGCTCGAGCAGCCGGATGTCGAGCAACCCCGCGACGAGAGCGCCGCGCTGGTAGATGTTGCTGTATTGCCGCGCCCCGGCGGCGGTGTACGACGTGCGCGCCAGATCGGTGAGCGAGTACGTCGTATCGTACTGCTGCCGGTCGCGCCGGGCCTTCGTGGCGAGCTCGGTCAGGTAGGCGTCGAGCGGCTCGAGTCCCCCTTCCAGTCGCAGCTTCTGCGCAGCCCATTCGGTCACCCCCTCGTACAACCAGAGGTGGCGCGAGGGGACGGGGCGCTGATAGTTGAAGCGCTCGACGAGCTCCGAGTGCAGGTTGAGCGGCGTCACGATGTGAAAGAACTCGTGGGCCGCCATCCACGTGATGCGCTTGCCGGTTTCCACGGTCAACGGCGCCTCCGGGAGCGTGTACGCCGAGCTGTACGCGTGCTCCCACGCACCGGTGGCATCGCCCTCGGCCACCGGAGCGAAGTCGAACAGGAAGACGTAGCGGTCGACGGGGAGCGCACCGAGGAACCTGCCGGCCGCCTGCAGCATGTCGCGCATCGCGCCCGCGAGCTGTGTCGCCGTGATCGTCGACGTCGGCGAGTGTACGGCGATCTGCACCGGCACGCCCGTCACGCACAACGACTCGGTGGTCAGCCGGCCCATGAGCACCGGCGAGTCGACCAGCGCATCGTAGCTGTCTGCCTCGAGCTCACCGTCGACTTCACGCAGCGCCGTCGCGACCTGCCAGTCGCGGGGACGAAGCACGCGCACGCGGAACCGCGAGCCCTGCTGGGTCACCGGAAAGCCGATCACCGCCTGCCAGTTGAGGAGCGCATGCTCCCGCTCGATCGCGGTGCCCGCCATCGGGTACACGCGGAACTCCGGCTCCGGTGCGTGCCAGGTGTCGTGCACGCGATACCGAACCACCCGCACCCGCCGCGGCTCGGCGATGCGCCACTGGTTGGTCGAGACCTGCTTCGTCGAGATGGCCCGCCCACGCGCGTCCAGGGCGGTGAAGTCGCGGACGAACCGCCCGATGTCCATCGTCTGGTAAGTGCCGGGCGCGGTCGCGGCGAACTGGAACAGGGTGTCACCAGCCGGCAGCGAATCCACGCGAAGCGTCACGCCGATCCGGTGACTTCCTCGCTCGCGGACGTCGACCGTGTAGCCCAGCTCCTGAGCGCGGAGTGATGCGACCCCGAGCAGGAGCAGCAGGATCGCGGCGAACAGAGCGCGGATCGGAGTCGAGGACGGCAGCATCGTGACCGGCGGAGCAGCGGGGTGCCGCGACGCCCATCGCCGCGGCTGATCGATGGAAATGTCGCCAACGGGATCGGTGCGGTCCAATATATTGTTCGCCATGTATCGAGACGCGTCACATATCGATCCCTCGACCATCGAGCTCCGGCACCTGCGTTACTTCGTCGTGGTGGCCGAGGAGCTTCACTTCGGCCGCGCCGCGAGGCGGCTGGGGATCGCGCAGCCGCCGTTGAGCCAGCAGATCCGCCAGCTCGAGCAGCGGCTCGGCGTGCCGCTCTTCCTGCGCACGAGCAGGCAGGTCTCGCTCACCCCGGCCGGTGCGACCCTGCTCCGCGGCGCGCGTCGGACGCTGGCCGAGCTCGAGCTGGCCTCGGCCGCGGCCCGACGTGCCGCGACCGGCGAGACCGATGCGCTGCGAGTGGGCTACACCGACTCCGCTGCGCTCAGTGTCCTCCCGGATGCGGTGCGGCGCTTCCGCGACGCATGGCCGTTCGTCCACCTCGACCTGAGTGAGGGCTCGACCGCGGCTCAGATCGGCGCCGTCGTCCGCGACCGCGTGGACCTCGCCCTGGTGCGGGGTCCCGTCGTTCAACCGGCGCTGCGGGTCGACGTGGTGCTGCGCGAGTCGTTCCTGCTCGCGCTTCCGGAGCAGCACCCGCTCGCCGGTCTCGCCGAGATCGAGCTTCGCGCGGTCGCCGCCGAGCCGATAGTGCTCTTTCCGCGGCACCTCGCGCCCGAGTTCCACGACACGATCACCGCGATGTGTCGCGCCGCGGGATTCACGCCGCGCATCGGCTACGAGGGCGCCGAGTATCAGACCATCCTGAGCCTCGTGGCCGCGGGGCTCGGCGTCGGCCTCGTGCCGCGCTCGGTGGGCAATCTGCGGCGGCGCGGCGTGGAGTACCGGCCGATTCCCGATGCGCCGCCCCACGCGGAGATCGCCGCGGTGTATCGCGCCGAGAGCTCGTCTCGCTCGCGCGACGCGATGCTCGACGCCCTGCGATCGGTCAGTGATTCCGCGAACGCTTAGCGGGCGCTCGCCGCCTGCACCGCGGGCGTGGGGAACGTGCTCGAGATCTGCCGCTCGAGCGCGTCCACCTCTCGCGACGCGGCGTCGAGCTCCGTACGCGCCCGGTCGAGCTTCACTCGTTCGGTCTCGAGGAACCGCTCGTACGGCTGGATGACCTCGAGCAGCTGCTGCTCGTAACGCGTAAGCTGCTCCTGGAAC
>DATFOL010000193.1:0-7205 GCA_035265545.1 Gemmatimonadaceae bacterium
TCCATGTTGGCGTTCCGTCGTCGAACTTCCACCCTGCTCGGAGTTCCCATGCGCCGCTCGCTCTCCGCTGCCCTGGCCACCGTGGCCGTCATCGCAGTTGCCGGATGCGCAGAACAGGCGCCCACCTCGCCCGAGGTGCTCGTCATTCCCATCCGCGCGTCCAGCGCATCCGGGCAGGCGCTCCGCGGCGGGAACGTCCCGGCACAGGATCACTTCCACGCCACGGCATCGGGCCGCGAGGAAGTCCCGCCCAACGATTCCCGCGGGCGCGGCACCGCGACGTTCAAGCTCAGCAAGGACGGCACCGAGCTCTCGTATCGCCTCATCGTCGCGAACATCGAGAACGTGACCCAGTCGCACATCCACATCGCGCCGCCGGGAGTCAACGGTCCGATCGTGGTGTTCCTGTTCGGTTTCGTCGCCGGCGGCGTCACGGAGAACGGCCTGCTCGCGGAGGGCACGATCACGCAGGCGGATCTCATCGCGCGGCCGGCGATCGGCTTCGGCGGGACGATGGCCGAGCTGCTCGCAGCGATGCGCAGCGGCAATGCCTACGTGAACGTGCACACGGTGGCGATACAGGCCGGCGAAGTCCGCGGGCAGGTGCGGTAGTTGGCGCACCGGTTCATGATCGCACGCTCCGTTAACGGCCTCGCGCTGCTCGCCGCGTGTGCGTGCGCGTCGTCCACCGGCGCCTCGCAGGCGGGCGGCACCGCGTCGGGCGGCGGCGCCACGGCCGCGCGCGCTGATTCGGTCGTGCGCCCCGGCATCGAGACGTTCCTCGCCGACGTGCCGCAGCGCCTGCGCGGGAAGCGCGTCGCGCTGATCACCAACCAGACGGCGGTGGACCGCGAGCGCCGCACCGACATCGATCTCATCGTCGCGCACCCGCAGCTGAAGCTCGTGGCGCTCCTCGCGGCGGAGCACGGCATCCGCGGCACGGTGGCGCCGGGGGAGTTCATCCGGGACTCGGTGGACGCGAAGACCGGCGTGCCGATCTACTCGCTCTACGCCACCGAGGACCGCGGTCCGTCGCCCGAGATGCTGCGCAACGTCGACGTCATCGTCTACGACCTTCAGGAAGTCGGCGGACGCACGTGGACCTACGTCTCGACGATGGCGCTGTCGATGCAGGCGGCAAAGAAGAAGGGAATTCCTTTCGTCGTGCTCGACCGGCCGAACCCGATCGGCGGCGAGATCGTCGAGGGCGCATTGCTCGATCCGAAGTTCAAGTCGTTCGTCGGGATGTACCCGATCCCCGCGCGGCACGGGATGACGGTCGGCGAGCTGGCCAAGCTGTTCAACGAGAAGTACGGGATCGGCTGCGATCTGATCGTGGCGCGCGTGGCCAACTGGCGGCGGTCGCAGTGGCAGGACGAGACGGGGCTGCCGTGGGTGAACCCGTCGCCGAACCTGCGATCCCTCGAGGCGCTCACGAGCTATCCGGGGTCGGTGTACTTCGAGGGGACGACACTCACCGAGGGGCGCGGCGGCTCTCCGCGCCCCTACGAGGAGTTCGGCGCGCCGTGGCTCGACTCGCCGGCGCTCGCGGCGGCGATGAACGCGCGCGGGCTTCCGGGCGTGCGGTTCGACACGACGACGTTCACGATGCAGCCGAAGGCGCAGAAGCATCCTGGACAGACCATCCGCGGAATCCGCTTCGTCGTCACCGACCGGCAGGTGTACCGGCCGGTGCGCACGTCGCTCCTGCTGATCGACGAGATCCGGCGGCGGCACCCGAAGGACTTCGCGTGGACGGCCACGATCGATCGGCTCACGGGCTCGGACAGGGTGCGGCGCGCGATCGAGGAAGGCTGGCTGCCTCGGCTCCTCGACGAGTGGGACCGAGAAGCGGCGGAGTTCCGCGAGAGCCGCGCGCCGTACCTGCTGTACCGCTGAGCGAGGAGAAGCAACCGGTCGTCACCGCACCTTCGGCAGGGTGCGCTCACTCCCACCCTGCCGCATCACCGCGGCGGTCGCGCGTCCATCGGCGCCGAGCGAGAACGTCAGCGTGATCTGACTACCGTCGGCGGAGAACGTCGTGCCCGAGACGTGCGTCAGGGCGCGCTTCTCGCCGCCCGGCGGCTGGCCGTGGAGCTGGCCGCTCTCGAGCGTGATCGCGAGGGTGCGACCAGGCGCGAGCTCATAGTCGCCCGCGAAGGCCTGCAACGGAGGCGCGTGAGACGTGTCGGCGGCGGTAGTGGCGGCCGGTGCGGCGGCAGCGGGGGTCGACGCCGTGGGAGGCGGCACCGATGCTGTCGCCCCCGCGGCGCGATCACCCAGTCGCGTGAACCTGATGTCGCGGATCATTGCAGTGTTTATGTATGACAAGCGCATTGTCCCTAAACGGATGTCGAGATCGGCCGATTGCTTGCGCGGCAACCAGACTGACTTTACAGTACAAAGTACTTGGCGTCAAGCGGCTCCCGCTCCAGCCCGCGCCAGAGATCGCATCCGGAATCGTCACCGCCCTCGAGCGGCCTGATCCCGAATCGTGACCGACCCTGAGTCCCAGCACCGCATGACGCAGCCCTCCGACGAATTCCTCGAGTTCCAGGCAGCGCTCGCCGGCGAGTATTCCCTCCAGCGTGAGCTCGGCCGCGGCGGGATGGGCGTCGTCTACCTCGCGCGCGACGTCCAGCTCGACCGCGACGTCGCGATCAAGGTGCTCCCGTCACACCTCGCGCGGACCGCCGAATCGCGCGAGCGTTTCGTGCGCGAGGCGCGCACTGCGGCCGGGCTCTCGCACCCGCACATCGTGCCGATTCATCGCGTCGGCGAGGCCACTGACCCGGCGGCCCACGGCGCCGTCGCGGGGGGCCGCGAAGCGGGCGGTCGCTTCGTCTTCTTCGTGATGAGCTACGTGGAGGGCGAGACGCTCGGCGAGCGGCTGCGCACGCGCGGCCCGCTTCCGCCGGCCGACGCGGCGCGCGTGCTGCGCGAGGTCGCCTGGGCGCTCGCCTATGCGCACGGCCGCGGCATCGTCCATCGGGACGTCAAGCCGGACAACATCCTGCTGGAGGCGGGCACCGGCCGAGCGCTCGTCACCGACTTCGGCATCGCGAGCCGCGGTGCACACGCGGGAGCGGAGTCTGACTCCGCAACGGTCATGGGCACCGCGAACTTCATGAGCCCGGAGCAGGCGGCGAACGAGCCGGTCGACGGACGCAGCGACATCTATGCGCTGGGTGTGGTCGGCTACCTCGCGATCAGTGGGCGCCTTCCCTTCGAGGCGCCGAACCTGCCGGCGCTGTTGCTCCGACAGGCGACCGAGACGCCGCCGAGCATCGTGCGTGCGGCTCCAGGCGTTCCTCCCGCGCTCGCCGCAGCGATCGACCGTTGCCTCGCGCTCGATCCCGCCGACCGGTTCCCGGATGGCGAGACGCTCGCGGCAGCACTCGCCCTGCCGCCCGACACGCGGCCCGCACTGCCGGCGACGCTGCGCGCCTGGCTCGGTGCGCGGAACCCGCTCCTCGTTCCATACATGGGGTGGTCGGCCGGGTTCAGCGTGCTGACCCTGGGGAACGTCTACGCCAACCTCACCGGCAACCCGGGCTCGAAGTGGAGCGACGTGGTGTTCCTCGCCGGCATGGCATCGGCGCCGCTCGTTCCCATCATCGGATTCCACCTCAATCAGGCACGCCGACAGTTCCGCGCGGGACACAGCCTCGCCGATCTTCGCTCGGCGCTCGCGATCGCCCGGCATGAACGAGAGGAGACGGAGGCACTCGCGCGCGAGGACGAGGAATCACTCGGCCATCGCGTGCTCCGACTCGCGACCGTCGGCTCCGCAACCTGGCTCGCCGTCACCTTCGGGCTGCTCCTTCAGGGAACAATTCACGAGAACCGCGGCGATCTCCCATGGTTGCTCGCACCCGTGCTCACGACTCTGCTGCTCGGCGGGGCGAGCAACGCACTCGACGTGCAGTTCATTCCCGCGCGGCTCCGCGAGTGGTGGCAGACGGGCATCGGCGAGCGCCTGTGGAACACTCGCGCGGGAGAGTGGCTCGCACGGCAGCTGGGTGCTCCCGAGCGTTCGCGCGCCGTCGGTGCCGGCGCGTTCCGCGCCACCGAGGCGGCGCTCGGTGTCGCCGCGGCGGAGCTGTTCGCGGCACTGCCGAAAGCCTATCGCGAGCAGCTGGCGGAGCTGCCCGCCACCGTCGAAGCGCTCGAAGCGCGAGCCACCGAGGCGCGCGCGGAGATCGACGTGGTCGCGGCGCTCGCGCCGTCTGGCTCCAGTGACGCCGAGGTGCTCGAGGCGCGGCGCAGCGTGGCTGCGACCCGCCTCGCGGACAGCGTCGCCGCACTCGAGGGCATCAGGCTCGACCTCCTGCGCCTGCACGCCGGCGCGAGCGACCTGGCGCCACTCACGACGCTGATCGACGCGGCGCGTCTCGTCGGGGAGGACGTCAGGCGGCTCGCCGACGCGCAGAGCGAGGTGGACGCCGCCGGCGCGCGTGAGCCTGAATCAGCACGAATCGCGCGTTCTACCTGACAGCGTTTCACGGTTGACCCCGGAACATCGGCCGCGGGACGAGCATAAGACGGATGACGCAGGTCCGTCCCACGACTCCGAGATGAAAGCCATGGCCAACCTGATCACGGTCGCACGCACGCTGCTCGCCTTCCTCGCCGTGGCCATGCTCCGCTGGCACACATGGGAGATTTACGTCGGCGCGGCGCTCCTGACGCTCCTGCTCATCTGGATGGACGCGTGGGACGGCTGGGTGGCGCGCAGGCGCAACGAGGCATCGAAGGCGGGCGCGGTGTTCGACATCCTCGGCGACCGCGTGGTCGAGATGACGTACTGGGTCGCCTTCGCCTCGCTTGGCTGGATCCCCGTGTGGGTCGCGGTCCTCGTGTCGGCGCGCGGAATCATCGTGGACGGCTTCCGCGCGCTCGCGCTCGAGCGGGGGCTCACCGCATTCGGCGCGAGCTCGATGATGCGCTCGCGGCTCGGCACACTGCTCGTGAGCTCGCGGCTGAGCCGCGGCGCGTACGGAGTCGGCAAGGCGGCGGCGTTCACGCTCGTCATTCTCGCGTTCGCGCCGGGTTGGCATCCGGCGCTCGGAACGGCGCTCGTGTGGCTCGCTCTGGCGTGCGTCTACGGGACGGTCGCGCTGTGCGTGGTGCGCGGCGTGCCAGTGCTCGTCGAGGCGCGGCGATTCTTCCTCACCGAGCGAGCCGACTGACCCGGTAGACGTCGCGACGAGGCGATGCGCTCAGCGCTGTCGCGCGATCACGAACCGCCGCCCGTCGGGCGATACGTCGTACATCGTGCTGACGCCCTTGGCATAAGGAGCTCGGAACAACACGGTCTCGGCGCCGGCTGTCGGCGGTGCGCCGCCTGCTGCTGCTTCGAGCCGCACCGCGACGAGCGCGCCGTCGCGCCAGTAGTAGAGCTCCCGCCCATCGGCGCGCCACACCGGGTCCGCGCCGCCCTCCTTGGAGATCGTCACGCGCCGCCCGGGTCGCGGGTAGGCATCGAGGTAGACCTCGGGCTGCCCCGACTCGTCGGAGGTGTATGCGATCCAACGTCCGTCGGGCGAGATGCGGGCGGACGTTTCGTCCGCGCTCGTGGCGGCGTACGGACGCGCCGCCGACCCGTCCTTCGGCTGCACGAGGATGTCGTGCCGGTCGGATCCGGCCTGCTCGGTGACCAGCAGGTTACCGTCGGGCATCCAGTCACTCGGGAACTGCGTTCCGCTGCGGGTGGCCAGCACGATGGTCTTCTGTCCGGAGAGCGACCGCATCGCCACGTCCTTTCCGGCCGGGGCGTTCGCCGAGTAGGCGATGGCCCCACCATCGGCGCTCCACTGCGGGTCATTGGCGTCGTTCCCGTCATCTGTGAGCCGCTGCGTCGTGGTCCCCTCGACGTTCGACACCCACAGATCGCTGGTGCGCCGTCCGGCGCCGAACGCGCCGTACACGATGCGACCTCCGTCAGGGGAGAAACGCGGCGTCCAGGGTCGAGTCGCGGGGATCGCGGTCAGTTGGCGACCAGCACGGTCTACCACGCTGAGCCGCCCGACCGGCATCGGCGTGGTTGACGCATCGTTCTCGACGAACACCTCGGGTCGCACTGTGGGACGCACGGCGGCCGATGCATCCTCCCTCCAGCGCCGGATCAGTGTCGACGGGTCGACGAGCCGGCCGGCGGCGAGCCCCACCGCGAGTGTGACGAGGGCGGCGTACAGCGCCGCGCGCGCGGACACCGTGCGACCATGCGGCCTGCGCCGCGGCGCATCGTCAACGGTCCCTGCGTCGGAGTCGGCGGCGTCGGGTGTGATGGTTCCCGGCGCCAGGAGCGCCGCCGAGAACGTCGCGGCGCTCTGGAATCGCTCGTCGGGGCGCTTGGCCAGCGCGCGCCGGACGACTGCATCGAGGGACGGCGTCACGTCGGAGCGACGCGTCGCCAGCGACGGTGGTTGCTCGAGCATCATCCGTCGCACGACGGCCTGCCGGGTCTCCGCCGCGAACGGGGGCTCGCCCGCCAGCATCTCGTGCATCACGGCGCCGAGCGCGTAGACGTCGACCCGTTCGTCGAGGGCACGCTCGCCCGCCGCCTGCTCGGGAGCCATGTACTGCGGGGTGCCAAGCGCGAGACCAGTGCGCGTGATTCGCTCGCCGCCCGCCTGTTCGAGCGCCAGCGCGATGCCGAAGTCGGCGACCATCGCATGACCGTCCTGCAGCAGCACGTTCTCCGGCTTGACGTCGCGATGGACGATGCCGCGGGCGTGAGCATGGTCGAGCGCGTCGGCGATCTCGCGCGCCAGGCGCACCGATTCGGCGACGTGCAGCGGTCCCTCTCTCGCGAGGCGGGAACGCAGTGTCTCCCCGTCGACGAACGGCATCGCGTACCAGAGCAATCCGTCGGCGCTTCCCGAGTCGAACAGCGGCAGGATGTGCGGATGCTGCAACAGCGCGGTGACGCGGATCTCCGCGAGGAACCGCTCGGCGCCGACGGCCGCCGCGAGCTCCTCGCGCAGCACCTTGATGGCGACGCGCCGGCCGTGCCGCAGATCGCGCGCGAGGTACACCGTGGCCGTGCCGCCGTGCGCGATCACGCGCTCGATGGCGTAGCGTCCACCGAGCGCGTTGGTGAGGCGCTGCGTGAGCGCGCTGGTGAAGCCCTCGTCGCGAAGAGGAGTGTGAAACGACGAGACGTCCGACGCACCGAGCAGCTCCGCCGCGGGCCGCTCCAG
>DATFOL010000194.1:0-10116 GCA_035265545.1 Gemmatimonadaceae bacterium
ACTGGCCCAGCTCGCTGAGGCGGGCGCTGGCGACCGGGCAACGATCGTGGCTCGGGAGTTGACGAAGCAATACGAGGAGTTGCGGCGCGGAACGGTCGCCGAGCTCGCGGCGTATTACGAGCAGTCGCCGCCACGTGGAGAAGTTGTGATCGTGATCGCCGGACGCACCCCCCAATCCGTCAGCGAGGAAGATCTTCGCGCGCGCGCTACAGCGCTGCGCGCGGAGGGGCGCAGCGCGCGCGAGGTCGCGGCCGTGCTCTCGGCCGAGCTCGGTGCACCGCGAAACGTCGCCTACCGACTGGCTCACGAGTGAGCATCGCCGCACGAGCACTGCGCGGCGTGGCGCTCGCCGCGGCGCTCGCGCTGCCGCTGTCGGCGGCGGGCCGCGCACCACGATTGACCGTCGCCCGCCTGCAGTACGATGGCGGCGGCGACTGGTACGCCAACCCGTCGAGCATCCCGAACCTGCTCGCCGCCATCCGCGAGCGCACCTCGCTACCCGTCGAACGGACGGAAGCGCGCGTGACGCTGATGGACGACAAGCTCTGGGACTACCCGTTCCTGCACATGACGGGACACGGCAACGTGAAGTTCACCGATGCCGAGGTGGTGCGGCTGCGCGAGTACCTGCAGCGTGGCGGCTTCCTTCACGCCGACGACAACTACGGGTTGGACGAGAGCTTCCGGCGCGAGATGAAGCGCGTGTTCCCCGACCGTGAGCTCGTCGACGTACCGCTGTCGCATCCGGTCTATCACGCCGTGTACGACTTCCCGAAGGGGCTGCCGAAGGTGCACGAGCACGACGGCAAGCCGGCGCGTGGTTTCGGGATCCTCCTCGGAGACCGGCTCGCCGTGTACTACTCCTATTCGAGCGATCTCGGCAACGGCTGGGAGGATCCGGAGACGTACAAGGATCCGATCGCGCTGCACGAGGCGGCATTGAAGATGGGGATCAACCTGTTCGTCTACGCCGTGACGAGTCGGCCACTACCATGACGCTCCACGAGCTAGTCGAACGCGAGCGACGGCAGATTCGTCGCCGCGAGCTGGTGTCGGGTGGACTGTTCGGCGCGGGCGCCGCCGCGCTGATCCTCGCGATCGGCGCAGGCGTGCTCGGCGGAGCGCGCTGGCTCGCGCTGCCCCGCATCGTCCCGTTCCTCGTCTGGATCGTCGTGCTCGGGGCTGCCGCGGCGCTCGCGTGGCGTACGCGCCAGCGGCTGCGTCGCGACGCGACGCGAGCGCAGGTGGCGCACGCGATCGAGGCCGAGCAGCAGCTTCGGCGTGGCGCGCTGCTCGGCGCGCTCGAGCTGGAAGGGCGCGGCGCACTGGCTGCGCGGGCCGCGACGTTCGCCCGCGGGACGCTGCCGCGACAGGGCGTGCTCGCGCCGGCGCTGCGCAAGGAAGGCCACCGTCGAGCGGTGATCGCGGCCAGTGCCGCGCTCGCGGCGACGCTCGTTCTCGTGTCGGCGTCGCCCCTGTTCGGCGACGGGCTTCGTGCGGTGCTCCGACCAGTGGACGCCTGGCGCGGCGCGCTGCTCGCGCGCCCGGTGATCGACTCGGCGCCGAGCGATCTGCTCCGCGGCGCACCGGTGCATCTCGTGGTGCGGGCGCCGGGTCGCCAGCGGATCATGCTCGCCGTGCGGCAGACTGGAGAGGCGTGGCGCACCGATACCCTCGCCGTCGACGCACGTACGGGCCTCGCGCGCTGGTCTTTGGAAGCGCTGCACGGTGACCTGCGACTCGTGGCGAGCGACGGCCGCGCGTCGAGCGACAGCGTCGTGATCCACGCCGCCGACCGGCCGTTCCTTGGCGCGGTCGTGCTGCGCGTGACCTATCCCAGGTATCTCGCGCGTCCGGCCGAGACGCTGCCCGTCGGCGAGCCGCTGCGTCTACCGCGCGGCACGACGCTCGACATCAGCGGTCGCGCCTCGGTGCCACTGGCCTCCGTCTCGCTCTCGGGCGAAGCGGGCGAGTCGGTCGCGCTCTCGGCCAGCGGGCACACGTTCGTCGGACGGCTGGTGGCCGAGAAGTCGGCGCGGCTGCGCTGGCTGGCATCGGGCACCGGTGGGCCCGTTGCCGACGTTCCCGCTCCGCTCGAGCTGGAGGTGCTCGTCGACTCCGCGCCGCGGGTAGAGATCACGGTGCCGACGGGTGACACCGTGTTCGCTGCGGCCGAGCAGGTGGGACTCGGGCTCACCGCGTCGGACGATCACGGCATCTCGGCACTCGTGCTGCGCATCGCGCGCCTGGGCGCTGGCGGCGACGGACCGCCGATCGGCCAACCGGTGGCGAGCGGCGTGGGGACGTCATGGGTGGGCGCCGCGACGGTGGACGTCGCCGCGCTGCAGCTGCAGCCGGGCGATGCGGTGCGTGTACGTGCCGAAGCGGTGGATGCGTCACCCTGGAGACAGCGCGGCGTCAGCCGCGATCTGATCATCAAGCGTCCGACGCTCGAGGAGAGCCGGACGGGCGCTCGCGTGCTCGGCGACTCGGCGGCGAAGGAAGCGCGAGCGGCGGCCGCTGCGCAGCGATCGCTGGCGCAGCGCACCGACGAAGCGTCGCGTGCGCAGACGCGCGAGGGCGGCGCGCAGGGGAGCCAGAGCGCGTCGCAGCGCGCGAGCGCTGCCCAGGAGCCGCAGAAGTCGATGAACTACGAGAGCGCAGAGCGGGCACGGGCGCTCGCCCAGGAGCAGCGCGCGATGACGGAGCGCGTGCACAAGCTCCGTCAGGCGACGCAGCAGCTCGAGCAGCAGCTCAAGGCGGCCGGCGCGCTCGACTCGTCGTTGGCGCGGCAGCTCAGCGAGGCACAGGCACTGATGCGACAGGCGTTGACGCCCGAGCTGATGGCGCAGATGCAGAAGCTCGAGAATGCGGCGAAGGAGATGAACGGCGAGCAGTCGCGCGATGCACTGCGCGATCTCGCGCAGCTCCAGCAGCGGCTCAAGGAGCAGCTCGAGCGCAGCGCGGAGATGTTGAAGCGCGCCGCGCACGAGGGCGCCATGCAGACCCTGGGCGATGAAGCGCGCGAGCTAGCGGCGAAGCAGCGGGCGCTCGCCGACTCGTCGCGCGGCTCGGCGCAGAAGGGCGAACGGCAGCGGGGAGAAGACGGAGCGAAGAGTCAGCGGTCGAGAGAAGCGGCGAACCTGGCGCAGCGCGCCGAGCGGCTGCGCGACGCGATGGACAGCCTGAAGGAGCGGCTGGCGAAGGACGATGCAACCGCGGGCGCCCAGAAGACCGGCCAGGCGAAGGAGCACGCGCAGAACTCGGAGACCGGAATGCGCCGCGCGTCGAGCGCGATGCGGTCGGGCGAGGATCGACAGGCGAAGCAGGGCGAACAGGGGCAGCAGAGCGAGCAGGGCGCGCAATCCAGCGGTGACAAGAGCGGCGAGAGCGAGGCCCGCGAAGCAGCCGCTGAAATGCAGCGCGCCGCACAGGCGATGCAGGACGCGCGCGAATCCCAGGTGAACGACTGGAAGAAGGAGCTGACGTCCGAGCTCGATCAGGCGGTGCAGGAGATGATGCAGCTGGCGCGGCAGGAGCGCGCACTGGAGCAGCAGGCGCGCTCGGGTGGTCAGGGCGAGGATCGTCGCTCCGCGCAGAGCGCCGTGGAGCAGGGAGTCGACAAGGCGACCGAACGACTGCAGAGTGCGGGACGCAAGAGCGCGCACCTCTCACCGAGGTCGGCGCGCGCGATGGCCGAGGCCAAAGCCAAGGTCGGACAGGCCACCCAGAGTGTGGCGAGCAGCAGCGGACAGCAGTCGCAGCAGGCCGGGGCGCTCGGTGAGGCCGCCGATGCGCTGACGAAGGCGGCCGGCTCCTTGGCGCGCGACCGCGAGCGCGCGAACAGCGCGAAGAGCGCGTCCGGCTTCAGCGAGATGATCCAGCAGATGCAGGAGATGGCGCAGAAGCAGGGGCAGATCAACTCCCAGGCGCAGGGGATGATGAGCATGCCCAACGGCGCGAGCGGTGGAACGGGACAGTCGCTCTCGCGGTCGCTCGCACGCCAGCAGCGCGGCATCGCCGATCAGTTGGAGGAGGTGGGTGACGCCGCGGGGGGCGAGCGGGCGGCGCAACTCGCGCGGGAAGCCAGGCAGCTCGCCGAAGCGCTCGACAACGGCCGGCTCGACGCGGGCACGCTCGCACGCCAGCAGCAGCTCTTCCGTCGCCTGCTCGACGCCGGTCGCTCGCTCGAGAAGGAAGAGCGCGACGATTCGGGCAGGCGCGAGGCGACGACGGCGACGGGGAACGACGTGTTCTCGCCGACGGGCAAGGTCGACGCGCGCGCGGCGATCAAGTTCCGTCCACCTACGTGGCAGGAGCTGCGCGGACTTTCGCCCGACGAGCGTCGCGCGATTCTGGACTACTTCACGCGCATCAACAGTGCACCCGCGCCGTAGCGAGATCGTCTCTGGGTCGCGAATGACGCGCTGGTTGCTGGTCGTCGTGTTGCTGGCGACGGCCGGCATACCGGCTGGCGCACAGACGGAGTCTCCCGAGGTCCTTCGCGCCATCGAGCTCGAGAACGCCGGGAAGTACCGAGAGGCGGTGCCGATCTATCGTGCCGCGATGCGCACGCAGCCGACACCGATCGTCGTGCTCGGGCTGGAGCGTTCGTACGCCGAGCTCGGGATGAGCGACTCGCTGCTCGCACCGCTCGACACGGTGCTCAGGCAGTTTCCGCGCGAGCCGCTGTATCACGTCGTGCATCTGCGCACCTACCAGATCCTGCGGCGCTACGATGAGCTGCGGGCGGCCTTCGAACGGTGGGTGCGCGACGATCCCAAGAGCTCCGCGCCATATGGCGAGTACGCGCGCGTGCTGATCCAGCTCGGCCGTCCCGCCACCGCGGACAGCATCATCGCGCGCGCGAAAGCTGCACTCGGCTCCTCGCGCGACCTCCAGTACGAGACGGCGCAGCTCCGAGCGGCGATGGGCGAGTGGGAGCCGAGCGCGAGCGCATGGCGCCGTGCACTGACGAACGATCCGCATCTCGCCTCGGCTGCGGCGTATGCGCTGGCGCCCGCCCCGGTGGGCGTGCGCCCCGCGCTTCGCCGGATCCTCGCGTCGGACCCGCCCGAGCGCGGGGCACGCCGCGCGCTCGCGGACCTCGAGATCGCCTGGGGTGAGCCGCAGGCGGCCTGGGAGGCGCTGCGCGCTCTACCGGCGGACACGGCGACGGCCAGCGTATGGGAGGACTTCGGCGAGCGCGCGATGACCGAGGAGCGCTACGGCCTCGCGAGGGACGCACTCGGCGCGGCGGTGCGCGTGCGACGCACTCCTGCGCTGGCGCTCAAGGCGGCCACGGCGTCGTTGCGCGCGGGATCCCCCGCGGAGGTATTGACGCTCGTACGGCTCAACGAGCTGGCGGCCGACCCGGAGCGCGCGGCGCGCGAGTATCTGCCATTGCAGGTCGAGGCGCTCGCGGCGCTGGGACGAGGAGCGGAGGCGGAAGCGCTCGTCGCGAAATACGATCGGTATCTCCCTCCCGGTCAGCACGCGCGCCTGGCGCGCCTGCTCGCGAGCGCGTGGGTGCGTTCGGGCGATCTCCCGCGCGCGCGCGAGGCGCTGCGCACCGCCGGCGCCGACGCCGATTCGTCCGACGCGGCCGGGTTGATCGCGCTCTACGAGGGGCGCCTCGATGCCGCGCGGACGCTGCTGCGCTCCACGCGAGACCAGAGCGCCGAGATGGCACTGGTGCTCGGGATCGTCTCCCGCGTCCGTGGTGATGCGGCGCCGCAGCTCGGCACCGCCTTTCTCTCGCTCGCGCGCGGCGACAGCGCTGGCGCGGCGCAGCGATTCGTCGAGGCGGGGGAACGGCACCCGGAGGCGGCGTCGGCGCTGCTCCTCGCCGCGGCTCGAATTCACGCGGCGCGCAACGATACCAAGAGCGCCATCGCGACCTGGCAGCGCATCGTCGGGCAGTACGGGCAGACGCCGGAGGCGGCCGAAGCGGAGCTCGAGTGGGCGCGCGCGCTGCGTCGCAGTGGCGACATCCAGGGCGCGATCGCGCACCTCGAGCACCTCATCCTCGCCGCGCCGCAGAGCGCGCTCCTTCCTCAGGCCAGACGGGAGCTCGAGCTCGCGCGCGGCACGGTACCTCCCGGATGATCGATCGCATTCCACTCCGACGGCGCGCGATCGCGCGCCTGCTCGCGATACTCGCCGTGCTCGTCGCGACGCCGGCGCTCGCTGGCGCGCAACGCATGCTCATCCCGATGGATGATGGGCAGACGAACCATCTCAAGGCCTATGGGCTGGCGTACAACGCGATCAAAGCCGGGATGCAAGCCGAGTGGCTGCTCAACTTCCGAGGGGGCGCCTTCCTGCTGCCCGACGCACCCGAGCTCCGCCGGCGCGCGGGACTGGACGGCATCTCGCTGGAGAGCGTGAGCGACGCGCAGCTCGCCGGAATTCGACGCGACATGGCAGGCGGCAACATGGAAAGCGTCCCGTTGGAGAAGGCGCCGAAGATCGCCGTCTACTCGCCGCCGGACGCGCAGCCGTGGGACGACGCCGTGACGCTCGCGCTCAAGTACGCGGGAATCGAGTTCACGGCTGTGTACGATACCGAGGTGGAGCGCGGCGACCTGACGAAGTACGACTGGCTCCACCTTCACCACGAAGACTTCACGGGCCAGTACAACAAGTTCCAGCTCGGCTATCGCGACGCGCCCTGGTTCCGCGAGCTCGTCGCGAAGAACCAGGCAACGGCGCGGAAGCTCGGCTTCGTCACGGTGCCGGCGCTCAAGAAGGACGTGGCCGAGCGGATCCGGCAGTTCGTCGAGCGCGGCGGGTTCCTGTTCGCGATGTGCGGCGCCACCGAGACGCTCGAGCTGGCGATCGCGGGGCACGACGTCGACATCGCAGGTGAGTTCGCGGACGGATCACCCATGGACCCGAACAGCGATGCGAAAATGCAGTGGCGACGCTCGTTCGCCTTCAAGGACGCCCATCTCGAGCACTCGCCGTTCGTCAACTCGATGAGCGACATCGACGGGCATCAGGTGAACGTCGCAGGCCGGCGGCAGCCGCTCGGCACGTTCACGCTGTTCAACTTCTCGGCGAAGTTCGACCCCGTCCCATCGATGCTCGTGCAGGATCACCGCTCGGTGCTGAACGACTTCTACGGTGTCACCACCAGCTTCTCGAAGGCGACGCTCAAGAACGGCGTCGTCGTGCTCGCCACCGAGGAGGGGGCGCCGTGGACCAAGTACGTGCACGGCGACTACGGCAAGGGCACCTGGACCTACCTCGGCGGCCACGACCCCGAGGACCCGCAGCACGCGATCGGCAACCCAGCGACCGACCTTTCGCTGCACCGGAGCAGCCCGGGCTATCGGCTGATCCTGAACAACGTACTGTTTCCGGCGGCGAAGAAAAAGCCGTTGAAGACATAACGGAGGCGGTGAGTTGGTTGGTTGGATCGTGAGATGGCGAGGAACTGCCCCGGGAGGCAGAGGCTTCTGGAGGCCATTCCCCACCAACCCACCATCCAACTCACCAACTCACCGCCCTTTCGGTGTATCTTCAGGGTGTCATGCCCCGCCCAGCGCCGAAGCCTCCGTCCACTGCCAGGATCCTACCGCCCGCCGCGTCCGCGATGCGGGCGGCGATCGCCATGGCCGGCGGACGCGAGGTGTGCTTCGTGTGCACACTCGATGGGGAGGGGGTGCTCCAGACGGCGCGGGTCGTCGCGCGCGGCAACGTCGAGAGCGTGCTCGCGCTGCCGGGGTTCGCGCGCCGAGGCGAGATGCTGGTGCACAACCATCCGTCCGGGCTGCTCGAGCCCTCCGGCGCCGACTACGACGTCGCCGCGCGGATGCACGACGACGGGATCGGCTTCGGTATCATCGACAACCTCGCGGCGTCGCTGTACGTCGTGGTCGAGGTGCCGCGGCACGAGGAGATGGCGCGGCTCGATCCGCGCGCCGTCGCGCACGACCTCGGACCCGAGGGCGCGATCGCGCGCGAGCACCTGCGCTACGAGGATCGCGCGAGCCAGCGTGAGATGGCGGCGACGATCGCCAAGGTCTACAACGACGGTGGCATCGGGCTGCTGGAGGCGGGAACAGGTGTCGGCAAGTCGCTCGGCTACCTCGTGCCCGCGCTGCGCTGGGCGGCGGCGAACGGCGAGCGCACGATCGTGTCGACGAACACCATCAATCTGCAGGAGCAGCTGGTCGGGAAGGATCTTCCCTTTCTGGCCAAGGCACTGAACGACCAGCCCGTCCGGTTCGCGCTGCTGAAGGGATGGCGCAACTACCTGTGCCGTGCGCGACTCGAGCAGGCGACGAGCGGCGCCGCGCAGCTGTTCGACGAAGGGATGGCGAGCGAGCTGGCGTCGATCAGGTCGTGGGCGGAGCGCAGTAACGACGGCTCGCTGTCCGACCTCCCTACGCCCCCACGTCCCGAGGTGTGGGACGAGGTCTCGGCCGAGCCGGACGTCTGCACGCGGATGAAGTGCACGCATTTCGAGGAGTGCTTCCTGTTCAAGGCGCGACGCGCGGCCGCGCAGGCCGATGTGATCGTCGTGAACCATCACCTGCTGCTGGCTGATCTCGCCGTGCGGCGCGTGGCGCAGAACTGGGACGATGCCGCGGTGCTTCCCGCGTACAGTCGACTGGTGATCGACGAGGGGCATCATCTCGAGGACGCGGCCGCGGCCCACCTGGGCAGCACGGTGACCCGGCGCGCGCTCGTACGGCTGGTCAACCGTCTCGACCGACGTGGCAAGGGACTGCTGCCGCTGCTCGCGATGAAGCTCGCGGCGAGCAAGGATCTGCTGAGCACCGCGAGCCTCGACCTCGTGGAACAGCGCCTCGCGCCGTCCGTGCATGCGCTGCGCGAGAAGAGCGCGTTGCTCTTCGACCTGCTCGATGTGTTCATCCAGGAAGCGGGACAGCCGGTGGTGCGGCTCACGACGTCGTTCGCGTCGCACGAGATCTGGAAGGCGGGTCTGTCCCTGGCGCTCGAGGACGCGCTCGGCGAGATCGAGCTGCTGCAGGAGGGATTGCGGCTCGTGCGCGAGCGCATCGAGGGCAGCACAAGGCTCGACGAAGCGCTCGCGCCGCTGCTGAACGAGATGCGCTCGGTGACCCGTCGGCTGCAGGGAGCCGGCGATGGCTTGCGGCGCGCGCTCGCTCCGCCTCCGGACGACGACAGCGTGCGATGGATCGAAGTACGGGGGCGTGAGCGATCGGTGGCGGTGTCGTCGGTGCCGCTCGATCTCGCGCCGATTCTGCGCGAGGACCTCTTTCGCCGGCTCGACAGCGCGATCGTCACCAGCGCGACACTCACTGCATCGACCGGCCAGGTTGCGCAGGATTCCCGGCATTTCGATTTCCTGACGGCTCGTCTCGGTCTCACCGATCCCGACCTCCGGCCGACGACGGCGGTGTTCGACTCCCCCTTCCGCTACGACACGCAGTCGCTGCTGGCGATCCCGAGCGACGTGCCGGCACCCAACGCGGACGTCGACGGCCATCGTCGTGCTGTGACGCGCATCGTGCTGGACGTCGCCGAGGCGTCGGACGGTGGGCTGTTCGTGCTGTTCACGAGCCATCGCGAAGTGCGCCAGCTCGCCAACGAGCTGCGCGCGCGAGGGATCGAGCGCCGCTGGCCTCTGCTCGTGCACGGCGACGAGACGCGCGACGTGCTGCTCGCCCGCTTCCGCGAGGCGGGCAAGGCCATCCTGCTCGGCACCGCGTCGTTCTGGGAGGGCGTCGACGTACCGGGCGACGCCCTGCGCGGACTGGTGATCGCGAAGCTGCCGTTTCGCGTGCCCACCGAGCCAGTCACGGCGGCGCAGTGCGAGGCGATCGAAGCGCGCGGCGGCGACCCGTTCGCCGAGTACATGCTGCCGCATGCGTCACTGCGGTTGAAACAGGGATTCGGCCGGTTGATCCGTACCGCGACCGATCGTGGCGTCGTGGTGATCGGCGATCCACGCATCGTGACGAAGCGGTACGGTCGCGGGCTGCTCGACGCGCTGCCGCCGGCGGCACGGGCGATCGGCCGGTGGGAGACGATCAAAGAGCGGGTCCGGGAGTTCTATTCGCGATAGACGCGGGTGCGCGGGTGCGCGGGTGCGCGGGTGCGCGGGTGCGCGGGTGCGCG
>DATFOL010000195.1:0-4871 GCA_035265545.1 Gemmatimonadaceae bacterium
CTCTCCGCGTTCGTGGGGATCGAGGCGACACGCCGCAAGCTGAAGAAGCTGCGGCCGGCGAGCGCGCAGACACTCTACGCGCTGGAAGTAGGCGCGTTCGGCTTCTTCATCGCGGCGATCTTCGGCTCGATGGCGCACGTCTCGTTCCTCGTGCTGCACGTGATCACGATCTGGTCGATCGCGGAGCTCATGAAGCGCGAGGTCGCGGCGGCCGCCGCGGCGCGGCGTGCGCAGGCGTTCCAGCTCGCGAACGCCGGCACGCCTCTGCCGGCGGCGAGGTAGCTCCCGATGTGCGGTATCGCCGGTTTCGCGGGGGGCACTGGTCCCGAGAGCGAGCGCCAGATCTCGCTGCGCGCGATGTGCGCCGCGATCGTGCACCGCGGGCCCAACGAGGAGGGTCGCTATCTCTCCGCGGAGGTCGCGCTGGGGATGCGCCGCCTCAGTGTGATGGATCCGGCGATGGGCCAGCAGCCGATGGGCAACGAGGACGGCTCGATCCAGCTCGTGTTCAACGGCGAGATCTACAACCACCGGCAGCTGCGCCGCGACCTGATCGCGCGCGGCCACACGATGGCGACGTCGAGCGACACCGAGGTCATCGTCCATCTCTACGAAGACCTCGGCGACGGCGTGGTCGACGTGCTGCGCGGCATGTTCGCGTTCGCGTTGTGGGACACGCGTCGCCACCGCTTGCTGATCGCGCGCGACCGGATCGGGATAAAGCCGCTGTATTACTGGGAGCACGACGGCGGCCTCTCCTTCGCCTCGGAGCTGCGGTCGCTGCTCGCGACGTCCGAATTCACACCGCGTGTGAGCGCCGAAGCCGTCGCCCAGTACCTCACATTCGGATACGTCCCCGAGACGCACTGCATCTTCGAGGGAGTGCAGAAGCTGCCGCCCGGACACCGGCTGACGTGGGAGCCAGGCTCTCGGCCGAAGATCGAGCGATACTGGTCTCCGCTGCGGCCAGAGCGTCCGGAGATCAGTGACGGCGAGGCGATCGAGACGCTCCGCGCGCTGGTGCGCGAGTCGGTGTCGCTCCACCTGGAGTCGGACGTGCCACTGGGCGCGTTCCTCTCGGGAGGGATCGACTCGTCGACGGTGGTGGCGCAGATGGCGCAGCTGGTGCCCGGCCGCGTGAAGACTTTCTCGATCGGCTTCGAAGAGGCCTCGCACAACGAAGCGCCGCACGCCGCGCTCGTGGCGAGCGCGATCGGTACCGAGCACACTGAGCTGATCGTTCGACCGGACGCCGACAGCCTGGTGGACTCGGTGATCACCGGCTTCGACGAGCCGTTCGGCGATCCGTCGGCGCTCCCGACGTTCCTCGTCTCGCAGATGGCGCGCGAGCACGTGACGGTCGCCCTCTCGGGGGATGGCGGCGACGAGCTGTTCGGTGGCTACACGCGTTACGCCGAGCTGCTGTCGCGGCGCGAGCTGCCGGCGGTGGCGCGCGGTACGCTGGCTCGCGTCGCGGCTCACCTGCCTCACGGCGCGCGCGGACGGAATCGTCTGCTCGACATGTCGCGGACGCTGCAGGGGCGCTACGCCGCCACCGTGGCGCTGCCCGCCGACGTCCGGGAAGGCGGCGTGCTTTCGCCCGCGCTCGCGCCCGGAATCCCGCCGATGGACTCGCTGCTCGCGGCCGCGTTCTCACCCGTGGCGGGACGCGATCTCCTCGCGCAGATGACGGCAGTCGACTTGGTGACGTACCTGCCGGGCGACATCCTGACCAAGGTCGACCGCATGAGCATGTCGGTCTCGCTCGAGGCGCGCGTGCCGCTACTCGACCACCACATCGTGGAGTTCGCGGCCGGGTTGCCGAGCCGCCTCAAGCAGCGTGACGGCGTCGGGAAGTGGCTCCTGCGCCAGGCGATCGAGGGACTGGTGCCGCGCCGCGTGCTCGAGCACCCCAAGCACGGCTTCGGCGTCCCGCTGGCACGCTGGTTCCGCGAAGACCTGCGCTATCGCCTGGACGCGCTCCTCGAGGCACGCGCGCGCCTCGCGCCCTACGTGGATCGCGGCGCAGTCGCCCGACTGGTCGCGGAGCACAGCTCGGCGCGGCGCGACCACAGCGATCTGCTCTGGAGATTGATCGCGCTCGAGATCTGGCTCGGCGCGCTCGCCGAAGGGCGACTCGCTCACGCGTCTCCGTTGGCGCCAGCGGTCCGACAAGCCGCGGCCGCGACGGCCGTCGACACCATGTCCGCATGAGCGGCGCGTCCTTCCCTGGCGATCCGACCGTTCTGGCGGAGCTCCCCGCGGAGTCCGCCCTGATCGCGCTGGCCACGTCGCGCGCGCCCGGGCAGGAGGCGCTCCGCGCCGTGCTCGAGCGACCGATCGACTGGGCTCGCCTGATGGCGCTCGCAGCGCGCGAGCGCGCGATCGTCGCGTTGAACGATCAGCTTGCGGTGACGCCGGTGCCGACGGCGCAACCCGCCGAGGTGGCGAACCTCCAGCGGTTGGCGATGATCTGGGAGTTTCAGCTCGCGTCGCTGCACGATCGGCTGGGAAGGATGCTCGCGCTCTACGCGTCCCACGACATCGACGTGCTGCTGCTGAAGGGAGCCGGGCTGGCGTACTCGGCGTACTCGAGGCCGACGGAGCGCCCAATGGGCGACGTCGACGCGCTGGTGCGCGGCGAGGATGCAACGCGTGCCTGGGAGCTCGCGCTGGCCAACGGCTGGGTGCGGCGAAGCGACGTCTCCGCGGAACGCAGCTACGCGGAGCACCAGCACTTGCCGCCTCTCGAGGATGCCGACGGATTGCGGACCGGATTGGAGCTACACACGGCGCTGTTCACCCAACAGGCGCCGTTCCAGCTGCCGCCGGACCAGATGTGGGAGAGCGCGCGGCGCCTGACCATCAGTGGCTACCCCGCCTACGTACCGGGCCCGGAGGATCAGTTGGTTCACGCCGCGTTGCACTTCGCCTGGTCGCACGAGATGACGTTCGGCGCGTTCCGCACGATACGCGACGTGGAGCGGATCATCGCCCACGGCCCGATCGACTGGGCCGTTCTGGTGCGGAAGGCGCGAGCTTCACGCGGAGCAACGTGCTGCTACTGGACCCTGCGGCTCGCGCGCGATCTCGCGGGCGTCGAGGTGCCCGTGGAAGTGCTCGAAGAGCTCGGGCCGAAGCTGCCGAAACGCATGCTCCGCTCGCTCACGCGCTTCTTCGCCGAGCACGCTCTTCCGAACCCGGACCTGATCGTGAACTCGGTGTCGCTGTCCCGTGCCATGTGGAGCCTCGGCGTGCGGCCGCGGTCGCAGGGTCACGGTCGCTCTCGTCCGTGGCTGGACACCGAGGAATGGGTTCGGCTGCCCGGGGGAGGCGGAATGCAGAAAGCCCGCGCATCCGCGGCTCGGCGTTTCATCAAGCAGAGCTTCGGGCTGTTGCGGACGGTGGGGAGCCTGATGGGACCGTGAGCGTCCATTGCGGAGCGAGGCACGATAGATTGCGATCGAGTTCGAAGCCGACGCCTCAACAGATCGTGTGGCGGCAACGCGACAGCCGACGTGTCCCGTGCGATCCGAGAAGCGCTGTGGCGCGCTCGTTGCTTATGCGTAACCGCTTGAGCGCCAGGGGCTTGCACACCCCTGCCCACGCGGTTGGGCCCCGGGTCGGGACGTCCACCATAGGGTATGTGCGTTGCGAAGCTTCGCTGGCCGGCGACCGCTGTATTCCATCCGGATCTCGGATCCGGAAGGGAGATCGACACGCCGGGGTGCCCGGCACACCGGTGCTCTCATCGCACCCACTAGCCCGTACTCTCGGAGCACTCTTGTCCAGTCACCTTTCGCGCTGCCTCGTCACCGGCGGTGCCGGTTTCATCGGGTCGCACGTTGTCGATCGCCTGCTGGCCCTCGGACACGAGGTTCGCGTGGTCGACAACCTCTCCACCGGGAGTCGAGAGAACCTTGCGCATGTGGCGGATCGGATCGACTTCCAGGACGGCGATCTGTGCGATCCGTCTGCCGCGGCGCGTGCGGTCGAGGGGATGGAGGTGATCTATCACATCGCGGCACTGCCGAGCGTGCCCCGATCACTGAAGGATCCGTGGGCCTCGCACGACGCGAACGTCAACGCGACGGTGCACCTGCTGCAGGCGGCGGTGAAGGCCGGCGTGCGGCGCGTCGTGTACTCCAGCTCCAGCTCGGTGTATGGCGATACTCCAGAGCTGCCCAAGGTGGAGAGCTTCGAGCCGTTGCCCCGCTCGCCCTACGCCGCGTCCAAGCTGGCGAGCGAGCAGTACGTGCTGGCATACGCGCGAGGTGGTCTGATCGAGGGCGTCGCGCTGCGGTACTTCAACGTGTTCGGTCCGCGGCAGAGCCCATCGTCGGCATATGCGGCCGTGATCCCGCTGTTCATGGCCGCCGCGCTGGAAGGCCGGCCGGCAACGATCTTCGGGGACGGCGAGCAGACGCGTGACTTCACCTACGTCACGAACGTGGTGCAGGCGAACCTGCTCGCGGGCACGCGGCCGGCCGAGATCGTGTCGGGATATCCGGTGAACGTCGGTGCGGGCGACCGCACCTCGCTGCAGCAGCTGGCGTCGCTGATCCGCGACGTGACGGGTCGTCCGCTGGTGTGCCAATCGGTGGCGCCGCGGCCGGGCGACGTGCGCGACTCGCTCGCGGGGCTGGAACGCACGAAGCGTCTGCTCGGCTACGAGGTGGAGATCGGACTGCGAGAGGGGTTGCGCCGTACGTGGGACTGGTTCCGCGCGCACAACGACCGCACCGCGGGCACGTCTCGCCTCGGCGTCGCTACACAGGTCGCGTGACGCTCCGCGTCGCCTTGACCGAGCCTGGACCGGGCGTGACATGTTGACCGTGGCAGCCCTCGTTTCCCTGTCCTGCATCCTCGCG
>DATFOL010000196.1:0-5357 GCA_035265545.1 Gemmatimonadaceae bacterium
CTGCAGCTTCTCCTCGTCCGCGCGGTTGACCGGCGAGATCGCCAGCTGCACCAGCGCTTCCGGGAATCCGATCTCCGGCAGCCGGACGGGGTGGGCGCGCGTCGACAGGGTGTCGTTCGTGTGCGTGTTGCGCAGCTTGGCCACGCAGCCGATGTCGCCGGCGTGGAGCCGCGGCACCTCCATCCGGTCGCGCCCCTGGATCACGGAGAGGTGGTTCAGCTTCTCGGCACTCGCGCGCGTGGCGTTGAACACTTCATCGCCTGTGGCCACGGAACCCGAGAGGATTCGGAAGAGGCTCACGTCGCCGACGTGCGGCTCGCTGTGCGTCTTGAACACGAGCGCGGCGAACGGCGCGTCGTCGTTGGCGTGGATCTCCACCGTGCGGTCGCCCTCCGCGCCGACGAAAGCGTGGACCTCCTCCATCTCCCAGGAGTTCGGCATCAGCTCGACGATGGTGGAGAGCACGGCACGCGTGCCGTAGTTGAGCGTGGACGAGACGCAGAAGAGCGGGAAGAGCTCCATGCGCTTCATCGCGTCCTTCATGGCGCGAATCGCGTCGTCGCGGCCGATCTCACCGCCGTCGAGGTAGCGCTCGAGCAGCGAGTCGTCGGTGGCGGCGATCGTCTCGATCAGCTCGGCGTAGTACCGGTCGAACTGCGGCTGCACCTCGGGTGGGACGTCGGTCTCCTCGTAGGCACCGCTTTTCGCTCCCCGTGCGTAGACGTGCGCCTTCTTGTCGAAGAGGTTCACGATGCCGTGAAACTCCATGCCTTCGCCGACGGGGACCTCGATCGGGATGACCTTTGACGTGAGGCGCGACTTGATCTGCTGATAGATCGCGTCGAAGTCGGCGTTCTCCTTGTCCATCATGTTGACGACGAAGAGCACCGGATCACCGCGCGAGACCGCTTCGTGGAACATGCGCTCGGTGCCGACCTCGACGCCGGAGGTGGCGCCGATGACACAGAGGGCACCGTCCGCCGCCGCGAGGCCGGCGATCGCGTCCCCCTGGAAGTCGAGGAATCCTGGCGTGTCGATCAGGTTGATCTTCGTGTCCATCCACTCGGCGAATGCGCAGCCGAGGTTGATGGAATAGCCGCGCTCGATCTCCTCGGGCGCTGAGTCGGTGAGGGTGGTGCCGTCGGCGATGGTGCCGTGGCGTTTACTGGAGCCGGACACGAAGGCGAGCGCATCGACCAGACTGGTCTTGCCGCTCGCCCCGTGTCCGACCACCGCGATGTTGCGGATCTCCGATCCCCGATACTCTCGCATGCGCGTGCCTCACGTCTGAGCTATGAGAGTGTGCCGACTGGTGGAGCGGCGCGGAGCCAGGCACGCAGGGTGTCGTCGCCGGCCTCGAGGAGGGCGAGCGGGTCCACCGCCAGGGCGCGCACCGATTGGCGCCCGTCGCTGATGCAGCGAAACACGACGGCGCCACCGGGTTCGTCGCGCTCTTCGAGCGCGGCGCTCCAGAGGCGCCCTTCGTCGTCGGTGAACACACGCTCGCCCCCGGACGACCGTTGCGGCGCGTTGCGCGTGGAGGCTCTCTGCACTGCACCACCTGTGATGCGGTCGCGTAAGACATGCGGAAGGGAAATCCGGGTGTCAAGCGCGTTGGGCGGGACGGAATGGCGGTGGGGAGTGGGGGTTCGGAGTGACCGCGTTCCGGAAGGTGGTTGCAGTCACTCCCCACTTCCCCACTCCCCACCGCCCTGATACGAAACGGGCCCCGCTTTCCCCAGCCGAGGCCCGTCCGTTATGTCTCAATTCTCCGACGAGTCAGGGTTCGTCGCTCAGTCTCCGTCGTAGTCGAAGGCGAGGCCATCAGCTTCGCGCAGCCGATCGAGCACCGATTCCAGGGGTGCGAACACGGGAGCGGTCAGACCGATGATCGGGCCGAGCGATACGGTGATCGCGCGGCGCGCACCTTCCGGCCAGTCGGGCATCGAGAGTCCGGCGACGAGACGGCGAATCAGATGACCGCACTCACCAAGAAGCTGTGAGGCGGTGGCATGCAGGATCTCGAGTGGGATCTCGAGCTCGCGGCTCACTAGCTGGCCGGTGCCTGCGTCACGCCAGGCGGCATCGCCGATGGCGCCCCGTTCCGCCCAGACACCCAGGTGACGGATGGCGTCCAGATTGTCGTGCCCTTCTCCCGTCCGATGCGATTCGACGGCTGCAGCCAGCGCCAACGCCAGCAGCTCCACGTTCGGGACGCCGTAGAGCGTCACGATGTCGCGTGCCGGCCGCTCGGTGACGAGCGACGAAGGCGCGGTGTTGACGTGCGCGAGCACCGGTGAGTGATCGGGGCTTTCCTCGAGCATCACGAGGACGTCCATAACCCCCTCCTGAAAAGTGTCCTGCTCGGCCGTCGTGCAGGACACGACGCGCACGCTCAGGTGGAAGATTCAGCAACGCCGCTGCGCGCCGAGCCCCCGGATCCAAACACGACCATTTCGCCAAAGTTCCGCGACGCGTGTCACGCGCGTGTCGCGCTCGCGTTCCGACAATGGAACGGAGTGCTGCGAGCGAAGACCGAGCTCTAGCCTCGCGCTACGCTCGTGCCCGTCGAAAAGGCAAGGCGTATGCCGAGCACCAGAGCGCTCGCTAGCGTGACGTACAGCGCACGCAGCTCGCCCACGGAGAGGAGCGCGGACAGCCCGACATCCATCCGGGCTGCGACGTGGACGTGGAGGAGATAGCCGACGATCGCTACTCCCGCCGCCGCGACGAGCGTGCGGAGCGTGCGGAACGATGGTGAGAGCCGCGCGACGATCGTTCCCGCGAGCGTGCTCAATGCAAGCACCACCAGAACCCCCACTACGGTCACAATCGCATCGAAGCCCCACACGCCATCGGCGCGCGTGCCAAGAACCGCCGCCGCTGTTGCGTTGAGGGGACGAAATGCGGTGCCGGCGCGACGACCGATGCCGATGAGGAGGCCGATCACCGCAGCCGCAGCGACCAGACCGGCCGCGCTGCCGCCTCGAAGGACGGAGGCCTCCACTCGGCGGGGGCCGCGTTTGGAGAAGGGCGATGGAGGGATGATCCCGGGCTCGCTCATTTCGGAAAGGAATCGACGCGAGTGGCCGCGCGGTAGTGCCGAAAAACGAGCGCGCCCACCTCGTCGGTGGGCGCGCTCCTGGTTCTTTCAGGCCGTCGAGTCCGTTCGGCGGCTACTCTCCGCCGCAGTCTGTGCAGCTAAAGCCGGAGCCCACTCCATAGCCCTGCTCGTACGCAGAGAAGTGCTTGATGCGACGGATCGAGACACCAGACCACGTGTCGACGTAGGTGCGCAGCGTGGCGTCGATCGTGGTCTCGTCGACCGGCCTCGCGCCAAGCTTCGGTGCGTACAGGATGTTGAATCGTGAGAGATCGCCCACCGCATTCTTCGCGTCGGGCGAATACATCACCATCCACACCCACCTCGCCGAGTTGCTCGACGGAACGAACCGCAGTGCCGGCGTGAAATCCACCGACGTCACTCCATCCTTGCGCCTCACCTCCGCATGAACCTTGAGCGAAGACTCGAGCGGGGAGCATGCGTCATCCCAGGTCCCTGGACCGTACGTGCTCGTAGCCGGATCACACACCGATCCGGATGGGAAGACGACGGCGTGGTTACCCGTATAGAAAACGCCGCCGCCCGGATCGACGATGAAGTCGACCGCCGTCGAGTCCGGAAGCCCGCCATTGAGGGCGAGCGACGGCCGGCCTTGCGGTGCGAGACTGATCGGAGCGGGCGCGGCGGCGGGAGGCGCCAGTGTCGGCGACTCGGTCGGCGACACGACTCCGTCGCGACAACCCGCCAGCACCGAGAGGACGAGCAACGTGCCGGCTGTAGACCAACCTGTGCGACGCATGGATTCACCTACATGGACGGCTACACGCGAGACGTGTCCGGCGTCGGACGGCCGCCTCGTGCATCTACGACTTTCAAAGCGCGCAAGATTCCAGCGCTTGGTGCCAAGGCCCAATTGACGACCAGAGCCGATAGCACTGTATACCAATATGGGTCAGTTTCGAATCCGGTCAACAGCTTTTGTGCTGTCGCGTAAAGTGACACCGAACCGCTCCCGAATTCGCGGCGTGTCAACGAGCTCCGGTTTGGCCTCGTATCGCTCCACCACAGCGTCGATCGCTTCCGGGGCCTGTTCCCGAAGTATCGGACTGAATTCAGCGACCAACCAGCTCGCTCCCCACACGTCCCCCGACTCGGCGAGGGTGAGCGCCCTCGTGAATAGATCGTACGCTTTTTCCTTCGACTCCCGCAACGCGAGGTGGATCGGCACGGCCTCGACGAGCTCTCGACCCTGAAACCACTCCGGCAGCTTCCTCGCAAGCGGCTGCAGCTGCTCGTTCAGGCTCGCCGCCTCCTCCACATGGCCGAGCGACAGGCGGCAGAGTGCCTTTCCGGCCAGCGCGCCCGCCTTGACGTCCGATTGTCCGATGCGATCGGCAAGCTCCATCGCCAGCTCGTAGATCTCGCCGGCTCGCTGGAGGTCCCCCTGGTCACGGGCCAGATGGCCCAGGTTGTACGTGGTGATGACCTGGAGCTCGGTCTGCTGAGCTTCGGCGCTGAGGCGCAGCGCTTCGCCCAGGGTGCGAGCCGCCTCCTCGTCCTGGCCGCTTCGGCACGCAATCACCCCGAGATTGAGCGACGCGCGTGCCCAGAGATCAATGAGCTTCGCCGTCCGAGCGAACCTGACTGCGGACTCGAGGCTCTCGCGCGCGTGCTGGAACCTGTTCGCCGTCAGTTCGAGGAAGCCGATGTTGTTGAGCAGCCTCACGCGCCTGAACACGTCGCTGTGGGGGACAATGAGCTCGAGCGCATGTCGAAACAGCTCCCGTGCACGCTGCGGTTCCGAGAGGACCACGCATAGAGCGAGGCGGTTGTACGAGTCACACAGAAGGACGGGATCGCCTACGTGCTCGGCGATCGCGACACACTCTTCGGCTACGCGCTGCGCCTCATACGGTTCGCCCAGTCGCGCGAGCATCTGCGACGCGACGAGCAGGATCGACGCGCGCTCGGTGTCCGCCCCCGCCAGCGTCGCCTCGTCGACCAGCGCGAATAGCGCGCTCAACGTCTCGCGTGCTCCCTGTCCCCGCTGCATTCGAACCAGGGTCCGCATCCGCTTCAGGCGGATCGCCTGCAGTGGATCTTCGTCGCCTTCGTACCAGTTCAAGGCAAGATCGCAGAGCGCCTCGGCGTCCTCATAGTGGCCCGCCGACTCGGCGAGCTCGGCGAGGCGCACCCGCACGCTCGCGAGCGCAGCTGGTGATGGCGAATGACGCGCGGCCACCGTCAGCAGTGCCGAGGCGGCATCCGAATCGTACAGCGCAAGCGCCGCGTC
>DATFOL010000197.1:0-5089 GCA_035265545.1 Gemmatimonadaceae bacterium
ACCCGATGATGCGGAGCGTGGTGCGCTCGACTCGTGCACGCCGATGCGCATCGAGGTCGGCGCGCAGCCGCCACTGCGCGGCGCCGCTCGCCGTCACCTCGATGACGCTGTCGAGCCCGAACCCGAGCAGCGCGACGCTGCTAGACGCGACGCCGACGCTGATCGCCACTGCGGCCTCGACGACGTTGTACGCGATGGTGAGCCAGTTCAGCAGCAGCCCGCGCCGCACGAGCGCCGACCGGTTACCGGCGATGTTTCCGGAAAGTATCAGCATCTCACCACTCACTTACTCATCCACCCACTCACCCTCACGGCGTCGGCAGCCGGTCGTCCTTCAACTTCCGCGTGAAGTACGTCCACTCGAGCGCGATGCGCTTCGCCGACTCCTTGAGGTTCGCCGCGGCAGAGTGGCCACCATCGGTGTTCTCGTAGAAGAGCACGGGAGAGCCGAGCTCCTCGAGCCGCGCCACGGCCTTGCGCGCATGGCCCGGATGCACGCGGTCGTCCTTCGTCGACGTGTGGATGAACGGCTCGGGATACTTCCGCCCCGCCTTCAGTGCCTGGTACGGCGAGTACTTCGCGATCCACGCGCGCTCCTCGGGCACGTCGGGATTGCCGTACTCGGCGATCCACGACGCGCCAGCGAGCAGCTTGTGGAATCGCATCATGTCGAACAACGGCACCTGGATCACCGCCGCGTTGAACAGCTCGGGGTGCTGGGTCATCGCGACACCCATGAACAGCCCGCCCTGCGAGCCGCCCATGATTCCGAGCCGTCGTGGCGACGTGATCCTTCGCGAGATGAGATCCTGCGCCACGGCGGCGAAGTCCTCGTGCGCGCGATGGCGGTTCTCGCCCTGCGCGGCCTGATGCCACGCGGGACCGAACTCGCCGCCACCGCGCGTGTTCGCCACGACGTACACGCCGCCGCTCTCCAGCCACAGCTTGCCGACCGTGCCGGAGTAGCCGGGGAGCAGACTGACCTGGTAGCCGCCGTAGCCGTAGAGTACCGTGGGGTTGCTGCCGTCGAGCGGCATGCCACGCGGACCGACGACGAAGTACGGCACCCTGGTGCCGTCGGCGGACATCGCTTCATACTGCGTCATCTCCAGCGCCGACGCGTCGAACCGCTCGGGCATCGACTTCACCTTCTCCACCTTCCCCGACGCAACGTCGGCGAGCCAGAGGCTGTTCGGCAACAGGTAGCTCGACACGGTGAGGAACAGCTCGTCACTCAGCTTCGACGACGAGCCGAGCCCGATCGTGGCGTTCGCCGGAAGCGCGAGCTTCGTGTGCGTCCAGCCGCTCGCGCCGTGACGATACACGTACGCGGCGCCCTTCACGTTCTCGCTCAGGTTCACGACGAGCGTGTTGCGCGTGACGGTCACCCCTTCGATCGCCTCGCGCGCGCCCGGGCGCAGGATCAGCTGCGGCTTCGCCGCGCCTGGATCGGCTTTGAGCGCCGCGAGATCATACGCCAGCAGATCACCGGTCTCGAAGCCGTTCCAGGCGATCTCCGTGGTGAACACGAGCTGGCCGTCGACGAGCCCTCGAATGCTGTTGCGCGTCGGAAAGGGAAGCCGCACCGCGGGGCCGTCGTCGCGCAGGAGCCAGGTCTCGTCTTCATAGAAGGTGAGGTTCCGAGTCGCGATCACTGCCTGCAACCGGCCATCGGCGTCGCGCAGCGTGAACGCGTTGGCCGACACGTCCTCGGGGGCGCCGCGAAACACTTCGACTGCCTGCTCGAGCGGCTGCCCGCGCCGAAGCCGCTTCACGACGAACGGATAGCCGGATTTGGTGAGCGTCCCCGGACCGAAGTCGCGCCAGACGAGCAGGGTGTTCTCGTCGATCCAGGTCGCGCTGCCCTTCGACTCGGGGAGCCGGAATCCATCGTCGACGAACCGCTTCGTCTCGAGATCGAGCTCGCGCATCTCCTCGGCGTCCTTGCCGCCATTCGACAGCGCGAGCAGGCAGCGGCGCTCCTCGGGTCGAAGGCAGGTGGTGCCGTGATACACCCAGTTCGCCCCCTCGCGCGCCGAGAGCGCGTCGACGTCGAGGACGAGCTCCCATTCGGGCTTCGCACCACGGTAGCTCTCGAGCGTCGTGCGACGGAGGATGCCACGAACGTGCGCCGGGTCCTGCCAGAAGTTGTAGATCGTGCGGCCGCGGATCTCCGGCATCGCGATGCGATCCGTCGCTTCGACGATGCGCAGCGCGTCGGCGTGCAGCTTCTCGTAGCGCGGATCGCCCTGGAGGGTGCCGAGCGACGTCGCGTTGTGCGCCTTGACCCACTGCATCGCGCGCTCGCCCTCGATGTCCTCGAGCCAGACGTGTGGATCGTCGGCCATGGTGGACGACGTGCTGGCGCCGTCGGCACGGACGTGCGACGCCGAGGACTTCGTGGGCGGAGCGGAGTGCGATGACATGCAGGCGCCGAGCAGCAGAGCGCAGAAGAGCGTGACGTGACGCATGGGTCGGCCTCGCGGCGGAGACGACGGGATGATGGAATGTAGCGTTCGCGGGTGCGCGGGTGCGCGGGTGCGCGGGTGCGGGAAGGTCCTCAGGACGTTTGAGCGCGGATTCAAACGACGGAACGCGGATGACCCGGATCTGCACTACAGAACGGCCGGATCGCTCCTCTCCGCGTCGGGATGCCCGGTGCTGGCGCAGCACTCTCTCCATCTACGACCCAAAGTCTTTTTTTGGCTGCGGCGCAGCGATCCCTCCGCCGGCACGGAACGATCCGGTCGTTCCCGTTCAATCCGCGAAGATCCGCGTTCCGTCGTTCGCGTAGAGGATGGAGCGTCCCGGGGCCGGTCGCGCACCCGTGCACCCTTGACCTCCGCTCCCGCCACTCACAATATTAAGTAACATTTCGCTTACCCATTCTTCGTGCCCCGACCTGCTGCCCACGCCGACCCGTTCCTCGCCGTCGCCGATCCGACCCGGCGGGCGATCCTCGACCAGCTCCGCGACGGCGATGCACCCGTCACCCAGCTCGCCGCGGCGTTCGACATGACTCGGCCGGCCGTGTCGAGACACCTGCGCGTGCTGCGCGCCGCCCGGCTCGTGCAGGAGCGGCGCGGCGGCACCGATGGGCGACAGCGGATTTACCAGCTCACCCCCGAGCCGCTGCGCGATGTGGCGCAGTGGGCCGAGGGCTACACCGTGTTCTGGCGCGACGGGCTGTCGCGCCTCAAGCGCCACGTCGAGCGTGGTGCCGCACCCTCGCGCAAGGAGCGCTGACCATGCCGTACCGCCATCCGATCGGCGATCCGATCGAGCCGCCCGCCCACGAGACGGCGGGGACCGTGCGGGCCTCGATCGACATCGCGGCGCCCGCCGACGATGTCTTTCGCGCCCTGTCGAACCCGGGCGAGCTCGCCGCGTGGCTTGGCGGCGAACCGGCGACCGCCCTCGAGGACGCGACGGACGCTCCATCCGCGCGACCGGCCGAGGGGTCTCCCGGCCGCTGGGCGGCGCGCGTCGTCGCTCCCGACGGCACGGCTGGCGTGGTCACGGGCGAGTACGAGCGCGTGCAGCCTCCGCGCCTGCTCGAGACCACCTGGCGCGCGAGCTGGAACGACTTCCTCGTCGAGCGGGTTCGCTTCGAGCTCGTGCCGATCGACGTCGGCGGCCTCGCGGGGACACAGGTGACGGTCACGCACACCCGGGCCGCCGCGCGGTGGCTCGCACCGTCGAGCGCGTTCTCGGGAACCGCCGTCCGGACCGACTCATGGCCGACGTTTCTCGCGCGACTCGCGGTGTACGTCGCCACGGCGAGCGCCCGCACACGCTCGGGCGCCTCCCCCACCGGCGCGCCGGCCGAATGGTTCGACGCACTGCATCGCGCGGTCGTGGACACGCATCACGCACGCTGAACGCACACTGAGGAACGCATCACCATGACGATCTACATGCCGTCGGTCATCGAGCGCACCAGCCGCGGCGAGCGGACGTACGACGTCTTCTCGCGGCTGCTCATGGACCGCATCATCTTCCTCGGCGCCCCCGTGGACGACGACGTCGCGAACATCATCATCGCGCAGCTCCTCTTCCTCGAGGCGGACAACCAGAATCGCGACATCCATCTCTACATCAACTCGCCCGGCGGCAGCATCTCGGCGGGGCTCGCGATCTACGACACGATGCAGTACCTGAACGCCCCGGTGAACACGATCTGCATGGGAATGGCGGCGAGCATGGGCTGCTTCCTCCTCGCCGCCGGCCGGAAGGGGAAGCGCAGCGCGCTGCCGCACGCGCGCATCATGCAGCACCAGCCGTCGCAGCGCGGCGGCGGCGGCACCGCCGCGGAGATCGAGGTGTTGGCGAAGGAGATCCTCCACACGCGCTCGCTCGTGAACCGGTTGCTCGCCAAGCACACCGGGCAACCGGTGGAGCGCATCGAGCGCGACTTCGAGCGCGACAACTACATGTCGGCCGAGCAGGCGAAGGCGTACGGCATCATCGACAACGTGATCGAGCGTCCCGGTGAGCTGGTGGACATCGACGCCGCCGTGGCGGCCTCCGCCAACTCGGCGTGGTGACGACGCCGGCGCAGTGACTCCCACGCGCCGGTGAGCAGTCCTTTCCTCGAGTCGACGCTGCTCGACGCCTGTCCCGCACTGCGCGAGACGTGGAACGCGCACCGGCGCACCTTCACGGGCACCGAGCCTGACGATCGCGCGCTGTTCGATGCAGTGCGACGTCACGTCGTCGGACTGCTCGCAGCTGGGCGAGTCGCGGAGTTCTCGCGATTCGCCCGCGCGCTCGAGCGGCTGATCGGCGAGGCCGATCCGGTGCTGTACGACCTGCTTCGCGAGGAGCTGCTGCATCCGCTCGCGCGCGACGTGCGCGCGGCGGGGATTGCCGATTCGCGCATCGCGCCCTACCTCGGTGAACGGACGGGACTCGCCTGGAGATGGGAGCCCGACCTCACGCGGGGCGACGGATGATCCGTTCGCCCTGCGTGCCCCCTTCGAGATCGCCGATTACTTCGCGCCCTGCTTCGCCCGATACGCCTCGAGCTGCTGGGTGTACTGGCTCTCCACGCGCATGATCGTGATCGCGTCGACGAGCCGCGGCGCGA
>DATFOL010000198.1:0-6213 GCA_035265545.1 Gemmatimonadaceae bacterium
TGCTCGGGGCAGGCGCCGATCGTCCTGCTCTCACATGCATACGAACCGCCGGCTCCCGGCTCCTCCGCTCCGCCTCGCCGTGCTCGCCCTCGTCGGAGTCGTCCTCGCGCTGGCGCCAGGCTGCGAGCGCTCGTCTCGCGATGCGGAAGCGTTCACGTCGGCGGGCGTGACGCACCTGCAGATGCAGGAGTACGATCGAGCGATCCGCGACTTCGACCGCGCGCTCGCGCTGCAGCCCGGGCTCGTGGTGGCGTGGCGAAACCGAGCGCTCGCCAATCGCGGCAAGCGGGACTACGAGCGCGCCCTGGGCGACTACGAGCAGGCGATGGTGTTCGCGCCGAACGACGCACGCCTGCTCACCGACCGTGGCGCGACGTACGTGCTTCTCGGAGACTATCCGAAAGCGGTGCGCGACTTCGACCGCGCCATCTCGCTCCGGCCGGATCTCGCGCCAGCGATCGAGCAGCGCGGTCGCGTGCACTTCTATCTCGGCAACTTCGCCCAATCGGCCGCCGATCTGCAGCGGGGCCTCACGCTCGACTCGGCCGACGCGTACGGCACGCTCTGGCTGCACCTCGTTCGCCAGCGGCTGCGCCAGGATGACAGCCAGGACTTCGCCACCCATGCCGCGTTCGTCGATACCACGCGGTGGCCGGCGCCCGTCGTGCAATACTTCGCCGGCCGGCTCGGTGCAGACTCTCTGCGCGCGCTGACGGTGGCGCCCGCCCCCGGTGAGCATGGCCAGCGCTGCGTCGCATTCTACCTCGGGCAGGTGGCGCTGCTCAAAGGGGAGCTGACGAGCGCCCAGTCCATGTTCGAGGAGACGCGCTCGTCCTGCCCTTCGGAGCTCAGTGAGCACAAAGGTGCCAGCGCCGAGCTGCAGCGCCTTCGCGCCGCGGACTGACGCGCCCTTACAGCGCGAAGCGCTCCACGTCGTGCAGCGGTGACGCGACGACGACGGCGGCCGAGTATCGGGGCGCCGGCTCGAACGACTCCATCGACCAGCGAGTCGTCGCGTCGTGGTCGAGGCGGTCCGCCAGCAACCGGGCGCGCTCGCCCGGCGACAGCGACACGTCGAAGTGCTGCAGTCCGCGCGCGATGCCGTCACCCGTCGCCTTGAGATACGCTTCCTTGCGCGTCCACGCGGCGAAGAACCCGGCGGCAATGCCATCGGACGAATCGGACAGCGCGCGTAGCGCATCGCGCTCGCGCGCGGAGAAGAAGCGCTCCGCGAGCCGAAGATGCTCCACGCCCGGCGACCAGTGTTGCACGTCCACGCCCACTGGCCGTGCTCGCGCGAGCGCGACGAGGGCGATGTCCTCGGAGTGGGAGAGATTGAACTCCACACGCGCGGGCGAGCGCAGGTCCGCGGCCAGGGTGGGCTTTCCGTGCACACCCAGCTCGTAGGCGATGTCTTCGGGCGCCACGCCGAGGTAGTCGGCGAGCAGCACGCGCAATGCCCCGTGCGAGGCGACGTAGCGGCGCCGGTGTGCCGAGCTGGGACAGCGGTCTGCCCTCTCCCGCTCGTCGTCCGAGAGCAGCGGCTGGTACGCCTCGGCGCGCCAGTCCTCGTCGAGCGCGACACGCCACACGTGCACGGCGTGCTCCGTCAATGGTGGACGCGCCGCGTCGCGCCACCCCTCGCGCCACGACGCTCGCGTACCGCTCACCGGCGCGGCACGCTCCGCGCGCGGAGCGTGCCGCGATCGATCTTGCCGTTCTGCAGCAGCGGCAGCGCTTCGAGCAGCACGACGCGGCGCGGGATCATGTGGCTCGGGAGTTGTGCGGCCAACCATTGCATCAGCCGATCGCTTGCGTGCGGGTCGTCGTGGCTCACGCCGTATGCTACTCGCTTCGGCACGGCGTACGCCACGAGCTCGGGCTCGTCGTGCTCGGCGTGCAGCACCGCAGCCGCACCATCGATGGCGGGGTGCGTGCGCAGTGCCTGCTCGACCTCACCCAGCTCCACCCGGTGGCCTCGCAGCCTGACCTGTTCATCGGTGCGTGCGAGGAATTCGATCGATCCGTCTGCGAGACGGCGCACCTGATCGCCGGTGCGATACACGCGCTCGCCACGGAACGACACGTAGCGTTCCGCCGACAGCTCGGGCCGGTTGAGGTAGCCCGATGAGACGCCAGCTCCACCGAGCCACAGCTCCCCTGGCACGCCTACCGGCAGCTCCTCGCCGTGGGCGTCCACCACGTACGCGTGGGTGTTGAGCAGCGGCCGGCCGATCGGCACCGTGGCGGCGCCGAGTCGCTCGGCGTCGCCGAGCGAACGGATCGACACCTCGTGCGTGGAGACGCCGACCGTGGTCTCGGTAGGTCCGTAGTGGTTGAGCACACGACAGGCACCCGCATCGAGCAGCGTACGCGCGAGGGCGACGTCCAGGGGCTCGCCACCGAGAACGAGGATCTCGCGCGGCAGCAGATCGCCGAGTCGCACGCCGGCGCGACCGGCTGCGAGCGCGCGCAACTGGCTCGGTGCGATCTTGAGCACGTCGAGCTCCTGCATCTCGAGCTGTCGTGCGGTCCACTCTACGCTCCCATTCGGCTCGCCGCCGATCACGCGCAGCGTGGCGCCCGAAAGCAGTGCGGGGTAGAGACTCGTGTATCCCAGATCGGCGTCGAGGCTCCCGAGCATGCCGTAGGTACGGGTGCGTCCGCGCACCGGCTCCTCGTCCGGGGTGCCCAGAGCATGGCGGATGGCGCGCGCGTAGTGGACGACGTTCGCGTGCGTCACGGCGACGCCCTTCGGAACACCGGTGCTGCCGCTCGTGAACAGCACGTAGGCGGTATCGCGCGGCCGTGCCGAGAGGGGTAGGTCTGCGTCGGAGTAGCGGCGCAGCGTCGCAGCGTCGCTGTCCAGCGGCACCACCGTCGCCGTGCTCGGCAGCCGCCTCGCCAGTCCGGCGCTCGTGATCACGAGCTTCGCGCCGCTCTCGGCCAGATGTTGAGCGAGGCGCGCGGGTGGGGCGTCGGTGGACAACGGCATGTACGCCCCTTCGGCCTTCAGAATGCCCAGAGCGGCGACGATCGCGTCGGCGAAGGACGTGAGGAGAATCCCAACGGGCGCGCCCGCGACCACGCCGGACTGCTGGAGGTGCCGAGCGACCCGGTTCGCGCGTGCATTGAGCTCTCGATAGGTCAGCGACGTCGTGCCGACGCTTCCCCCCGAACAGAACGTGGTGGTCACCACGGCGACGCGTGCCGGCACGCGGGCCGCCTGGGCTTCGAACAGCTCGACGATGGTGCTCGGCGCCCCTTCGTCGCTCGCCGTGGCGTTCCACGCGGCGAGCTGCGCGCGTTCCGCATCCGACAGGAACGACATCACGGACACGCGGCGGGTCGGCTCTGCCGTGATCGCGGCGAAGATCGTCGTCAGATGCCCCAGCAGGCGCTCGACCCGGTCGCGATGGAACAGCGCAGCGCGGTACCATGCGCATAGCTCCAGGCTGCCCGCCCGCTCGGCAAGGACGACGGTGAGGTCGTGCTGGACGTTCTTCGCGTCGACCGTGAGCAGATCGGGCCGCGCCGCCGAGCAATGCCGGTCACGCATCGCGACGATCACCCGGAGCGGCGGCGATGGGTCGGGACGTCGGTCCGGTGAAAATGCGGCATCCGGCTCGTCGGCCCGTCGGGGAGCATCGGCCATCGCGCCGCGCACGCGACCGAGCAGCTCGATGAACGACGGATCGTCGTGAAGCGTCGCACACACTGGAAACGGGAGAGTGATGCGATCGCTGGCATCCTCACTGCCGTCCTCGCCGTGGGCCGCGGCCGCCGCGCCGATGACCACGTGATCCTGTTCCCGGTAGCGGTACAGCAACATCTGCATTGCGACGATCAGCACCGCGTGGACGCTGACGTCGTGCGACGACGCCAGCGCGCGGATGCCCAGCGCCAGCTCCGGCGCAAGCGTCATCCCTACGCGTGCACCCGCCGGCCCGGGTGGGTCGGCGGCCGCGAAGTCGGTCGGCAAGTCGAGCGTCGGAAGTGCCGCCGCCGATGACGCCGATGCTCCGATCAATTCGTGATCCTCAATCGCTCTGGTTCCCATCGTCTCCCGATGCTGGGTCAGGCGGTTCGGCGTGCCTTCGGCCACGTCATCCGCGATCCCGACCCTGTCGGAAAAGGACGATCGTGCCCGCGCCGAGTTCCCACTGTGGAGGCGGACGGGAGCCCGGTGGGGATGTCGTCGGTGGTACATTGCCGAGATGGGTACCTTCACCGTCGGCTGCCGCTGCGGCGAACAGTTCCACGTCGACGAGTCCGCGATTGGGCGGCGGATCGCCTGCCGGCGCTGCGGGTCCCTGGTCGAGGTGGTTCGGCATCCCGATCGGGCCGCGGATACTTCGCGCCAAGCAGGGCAATCCAGGCGCCGCAAGGCGAACAGTAAGGCGCCACTTCCAAATCATAAAGTAATCATCCCGCGTTCCCGCGGCAGTCGCGTACTGGGGCTGGTCGTTTGGGCGTATCTCGCCGCCGTTGCCCTCCTCGCTGCCGTGATGTGGGCACTCGGAGACCGTTCCGTGGTCGGCACCGTGCTCCTGTTCATGGGACGCTGGGTCGTGCTGCTCCCGCTGGTGGTTCTCCTCCCTGCCGCACTCTGGCTCGGACGCGCCTTCCTCCTCCCGCTCGCGTTGGCGGCGCTGATCGCCGTCGGGCCGATCATGGGCTTCCGAACCGGCTGGCGCCGCCTCCTCCCCGACCCAGCGGGAACACCGTTCCGCGTCGTCACCTACAACGCTGGCGGAGGCGCCCTGCTGGCGCAGCTGCTGCCGAGCTTCCTCAGCCGCTGGCAGCCGCAGGTGGCTGCCTTCCAGGAATGCGGCGAGCCGCTCGCCGCAGCCGTGCGGCTCAGCGCCGGCTGGCACCAGTACGTGGGGCGGGATCTCTGCCTGCTCAGTCGCTACCCGATCCGCGAGGCCCAGGTGATGGACCGCAGCGCGCTCGATCAGGTCAAGCAGAGCGAGGTGAAGGAGCTCGGGGGTGCGGGATACGTCGTGCGCTTCGTACTCGATGGCCCGCGCGGCGCGCTGCGCGTCGCCAACCTGCACCTCGAGACACCTCGCAAAGGGCTCGAAGGGCTGATGGAGGGCGATCTCCGGCGGCTGCGAATGAACACGGAGATCCGCGACGTCGAATCTCACCTCGCTCGCGAGTGGGTCGATCAGGACACCGGTCCGCTCATCGTCCTCGGCGATTTCAACACTCCCGTGGAGAGCCGGATCTTCCGGGAGCATTGGGGCCACCTCACCAACGCCTTCTCCACTGCGGGCACCGGCTTTGGCATGACGAAGTACAACGGCTGGATACGCATCCGGATCGATCACGCCCTCACCAGCGACCACTGGCACGTCGACGGGGTCCAGATTGGTTCCGACAGCTACTCCGACCATCGCCCGCTCGTCGTGGATCTGACGCTGAGGAATTGAGCCAACGCGTGGTGGACGATGGCGCCACCGTGCCCGGAATCGAATCGGCGCGACTCTACTTTGCCGACGGCAGCCTCACGGTGAACGTCGATCCCTTTCCGAGCTCGCTCCGCACGGCGATGTCGCCGCCCATGCCGCGAGCCAGATCGCGGCTGATCGAGAGACCGAGCCCCACCCCCTCGTCCGACGACGCGGCACTCACCTGCACGAAGGGCTGGAACACCTTCTCCAGGTGGTCCGCGGCGATACCGATCCCGGTGTCGGACACCTGCACCACGACCGTTCCCGCCTGCTCCCCCGCGTCACACGTGATGCTCACGTGGCCGCCCTCGGCGGTGAACTTCACGGCGTTGCTCAGCAGGTTGAGCACGATCTGGCGCAGCTTCACCGCGTTCGCGCGCGCGAACAGGTCCGGCGCGTTCGAGGTGAACGAGAAGGTGAGCCCCTTCTCGCGCATCTGCGGCATCACCAGCGACTCCACCGCCGCGCACACGTCGGCGACCGGCACGTCGTCGATGTCCGACGTACCCATCACGTGCTCGAGCTTCGCGTGGCGGAGCACGGAGTTCACCACGCCGGTGAGATGCAGCTGGTTCTGTCGGATGCGCTGCAGGTCCTCGAGCTGCGCCGGCGTCACCGGACCACGCACGCCGGCGCCCAGCAGCTGCGTGTAGCCGGCGATCGCGTTGAGCGGCGTGCGCATCTCGTGGCTCAGCGTCGAGAGCACGCGTGACGTCGCGCGGCTCGCGTCCTCCGCGACGCGACGCGCCATCTC
>DATFOL010000199.1:0-8576 GCA_035265545.1 Gemmatimonadaceae bacterium
ACGCTCGAGCGTTGGGTGCGACGCGCGCCCGAGCAATATTTCTGGCACCATCGCCGTTGGAAGCACCAGCGGCCGGGTACGCCGCCGGAGCTGGGAGATCCTTCATGAACGAACGCGTCAAGCGAGCGTTGCGCCGCGATGCCCGTGCCTGGTTCGGCGTGGGCGTGGTTCTGACGATCGTGCTGCTCGCGCTGTTGGCGCCGCTGGTGTCGAACCACGATCCGCTCGAGATCGACCTCGTGAACCAGTTGCAGGGCCCGTCCGGGGCGCACTGGCTCGGTACCGACATTCAGGGGCGCGACGTCTGGGCGCGGCTCGTGTACGGCTCGCGCGTGTCGCTCTCGGCGGGGATCGTGTCGCAGGTCATCGCGCTCGTGCTCGGCCTCACGCTCGGCCTGCTCGCGGGCTACAAGGGCGGCTGGGTGGACGAGGTCGTGATGCGGCTCGCTGACGTCACGCTCGCCTTCCCGACGCTGCTGCTGCTGATCGCTATGGCCGCCGCGCTGCAGCCGTCGCTCACGGTGGTGTTCTTCACGATCGGCGTCGTGGGCTGGGCGGGGATGGCGCGCCTGGTTCGTGGTCAGGTACTGGTCGTGCGCCAGCTGGAGTTCGTGCAGGCATCCCGGGCCCTCGGCGCCCGCGACGTGCGCGTGGTGCTTCAGCACGTGCTGCCGAGCGTGGTCGCGCCGGTGCTCATCGCGGCGACGCTCGGCGTCGCGGCGGCGATCATGGCCGAGTCGGCGTTGTCCTTCCTCGGTCTCGGCGTGCAGCCGCCGACGCCGAGCTGGGGATCGATGATCGCCGACGGCCGCGACCTCAACCAGCTCCGCAACGCGCCCTGGACCTCGGTGGCGCCCGGGATGGCGATCGGCGCGGCGGTGCTCGGCTTCAACCTGCTCGGCGACGCGCTGCGCGACGCGCTGGACCCGCGGCACGCCGCGAAGAGCGGAGCGATCGAGGCACCTCCTTCGGCGCGCACCTGACGGTGGCATACGACGTAGACCAGCTGCGGCGCGAGGAGTTTCCCTGGGCCGCGGACGGCGAGGCCGTGTACCTCAACGCCGCGAGCACCGGTCCGCTGCCCGAGCGCACGCTGCGCGCGCAGGCGGAGTTCTCGCGCAAGCGCGCCGCGCCGCATCGGCTCTCCCACGAGGAGCAGTTCTCGGTGCTCGACCGGTGCCGCGGACTGCTCGGCGAGATGATCGGCGCGGAGGATGGGACGATCGCGCTGTCGGTGAACACCGGGGCGGGCATCAACATCGCGGCGTGGGGCCTGCCACTCGGCGCGGGATCCGTCGTCGTCGTGCCGGATCTCGAGTTTCCAGCCAACGTCTATCCATGGATGGCTGCCGCGCGAGTGCGCGGCTACGGCGTGCGCACCGTGCCGGCGCGCGACGGCTTGTTCGACGAGGCCGGAGTGCTGGCCGCGCTGGACGAGCCGGGAACCCGCGTGCTGTCTCTGTCGTGGGTTGGCTTCTCCACTGGATTCGTCGCGGATCTCGAGCGATTGAGCGCGGCCTGTCGCGAGCGCGGCGTGTGGCTCGTGGTGGACGCGATCCAGGCGATCGGCGTGCTGCCGCTCGACCTGCGTCGCACCCACGTGGACCTGCTTGCGTGCGGTGGCCAGAAGTGGCTGCTCTCGCCGTGGGGATCAGGCTTCACCTACGTTCACCCCGAGTTGATCGAGGCGATCGAGCCACTGCCGGTGAGCTGGATGGCGGTGCGCGGGTCCGACGACTTCTCGTCCCTGGTGAACTACGACCTGACCTGGCGCGACGGCGCGCGACGGTTCGAGCAGATCACCGTGCCGTACCAGGATTTCGCGGGGATGGCCGCGAGCCTCGAGCTCCTGCGCGAGTTGGGCGGCAACGCCGTGCGCGCACACGTCGCCGCGCAGGTGGACGCGCTGGCGCGGGGCGCCTCCGACCTTGGCGTCGAAGTGGTGACGCCACCAGCGCGCCGCGCCGGCATCCTCACGCTGTGCCCGCACGACGTCGGTGCAGCGAGCGAGCGCATGCGAGATGCGCGGGTGATCCATTCCGTCCGGGAAGGGACCATCCGTCTGTCTCCTCACTGCTACACCACCAGCGAGGAGATCCGGATCGTGCTCGGTGCTCTCGCGGGCTGATTCGATCTCATTCATCGCATCGCATGCCCTCCGATTTCCTGAGCGCCCGCGCCGAAGTCACGAGCCCGCATCCACGCTCCGCCGAGCGTAGCGGCGCCGAGGCAGCGCATCCGCGGTTCGAGATGGCGGTGCTCGCGGTATACACGCTGCTCGTCTCCTTCGTGTCGGCGCTGCACGAGCCGTGGAAGGACGAGACGCAGGCGTGGCGCATGGCGATCGACAGCAACGGGTTCGCTGAGCTCGTGCGGAACGCGCGCTACGAAGGCCATCCGCTGCTGTTCCACGTGATGCTGCAGTGGGTCGGCCTGCTGTCGCGCTCGTGGTGGGCAGCCGTGGTGCTGCACGTCATCGTTGCCTGCGTTGCCGCATGGCTGGTGCTGCGCTGCGCGCCATTCACTCGGTTGCAGAAGGTGCTGCTCGTCTTCGGCTACTGGTCGGCGTACGAGTACTCTGTGGTGGTGCGGCCGTACGGACTTGGGATGATGTTCGCGTTCGCCGCGTGCGTGGCCTGGGTCGCACGGCGACGCCGCATCGGGTGGACCATCGTCTGTCTGCTTCTGCTGGCGAACACCACCGCCATGGGGACGCTGCTCGCGATGGCGCTCGCGGCGGCTTTCGCGTTCGATTGGGCGTGGCCAGACGACGTCACTCGCCGTCCAGGCGCGCGCACGCTCGCGATGGCCGGGGTGGCCACGGCCGCCTCCGCACTGCTCGTGCTCTACTTCGCCGTGGTGCAGATCCGGCCACCCGCCGACGCGGGGTATCAGGGCGAGCCCCAGAGCCCGGCGGCGATCTCGCTGTGGGAGATCGCCAGCATCCCGACGGTCGAGCTCCGTGCGCTCTTTCCGATCGTGCTCGCCAACGGCGGCGTGCAGTGGAACCGCTGGGTGCTCAAGCCGGACTCTCGCTACGAGCTGGCGCTCGTGCTCGGTCTGTCGTTCATCATGCTGGGCATTGGACTGACGATCGCCGCACGGCGCCGCGTGTCGCTGCTGTTCTATCTCGTCGGCACGGTTGGCTTCCTGGTCTTCTTCGGATTTCTCTTCCCGGGCACGGCGCACCACCACGGCTACCTGTTCATCGTGTGGGTCATCACCGCGTGGCTGGCCTGGGGCGCGGCACCGAGCGAGCGCCCGCGACTGCTGCGGCGATTCAGCGAGGGGGTGGATCGCATGCGGGGCAACCTCTTCGTCATCTCGCTCATCCCGCCGGTGATCGCCGCGGCGGAGGTGGCGGCCGCCGACGTCTTCACGCCGTTCGCCGACGCGACGCACGTCGCCGCCGTCATCCGCGCCCAGGGACTCGTCGATGCGCCGACGATCGCTATCGTGCGGTCGCATGCGCAGGCCGTGGGCGCGTTCACCGACCGACCGGTGATTTATCCCCTCGAGGGGAAGACCCTCACCTTCGTCTACTGGGGCGCTCCGTCGCCGTATGACGCGACCGTACGCGCGGCCGACAGTGCAACCACGGCGCTCCTGAGCCGACACTGCAGGGTGGTGCTGATCGCGTCGCCGTCGAAGGACATAGCACCGGAGACCGCGGCCCGCGCACGTCTGATCTACACCACCCAGTACCGTCCCATGAGTGGCGATCGGTATCGGGTGTGGGTGGTCTCCGCGCCGCCGTCGGCGCGGTGTCCGACGGCCCGCTATCCTTCGACTTCGCCTGCCTTCACTCCGCAGCCCATCCCGACGTCGTGACCGCTCCATCTGCGTCGCGCACCGCGGTCGCCAATGCCATTGGCTACGCCGCCGCGGTCGCGATCTCGTTCGTTCAGGCGCCGTTCCTCATCCATCATCTGGGCGACGAGCGGTACGGCATCTGGACGCTGATCGGGCTGGTGAGCGGCTACTACGGGCTGCTCGACCTCGGCACCCGTGGCGCGATGGGCTACTTCATCGCTCGTGCCCGCGCCCGGAACGCGACGGTGGAGATCGCCGAGCTCACTGCGACGGCGTTCTGGTTCCTGGCCGCGGCGGGCCTCGTCGTGCTCGTCGTCGGCACAGGAATCCTCTTCCTGTTTCCCGACCTCTTCCGCGTAGCGGCGGCGGTACGTGGAGAGGTGCTGGTCGCGCTCGGCATCACGCTCGTGCTGACCGTCCTGACGCTGCCGCTGGACATCTTCGCCGCGATCGTCAACGGCTGTCGGCGGGGGGACATCATCACCTTCAGCGAGACGGCGGTCCGGATCCTCGTCTTCGTCCTGATCTTCGTGCTGTTCCAGCGCGGCGCGCGGCTCGATGTCCTGGCGGCGATCCAGGTCGTCGGGAAGATCATCGTGTGGGTGATCGCGTTCGCCACGGCGCGGCGTCTCGAGCCCAGCTGGAGCGTGAGCTTCCGCCACCGGCGCCGCGAGCGCCTCGGCGAGATCATGCGATATGGTGGACAGACGACGGTCATCAACATCGCCGGCGTGGTCGTCGAGCGTCTCGACGCGGTGGTGATCGCGACGATGCTCGGCGCGCGGATGGTGACCGTGTACGTGATCGGCCAATCGCTCGTGATGTACCTCAGTCAGGGAGTGCTGGCGGTCACTCTGGCGCTCACGCCGTTCTTCGCCGACCTCCACGCCAAGGAGGATTCCGAGCGGACGCGCTGGCTCGTGCTCGCGGGAACCCGCGCGGCGTCGCTCGTCACCGGCGTGATCGCCGGAGGCCTGTTCGCGTTCGGCACCGTGTTCATCGCGCGATGGGTCGGCCCGCGGTACGTGCAGGGGCCCTGGCACCTCCGCTCGGATACCGTGCTGTTCGTGCTCGTCGCCGCATTCGTCCCTCGCCTGCTGCAGAGCGCGACGCATCAGTACCTCTTCGGCGCCAACAAGCAGTGGTACCTGTCGCGCGCCTTTCTCGCCGAAGGATTTGCCAACCTCGCGCTTTCGTTGCTCCTCGTGAAGCCGCTCGGACTGGCGGGCGTGGCGATCGGCTCGGCGGTGCCGTCGCTGATCAGTCAGGGTTGGTTCATCCCGCGCTTCGTTTCGCGCGACCTCGGAATGAGCTACGCGCACCTCTTTCGCGAGGGCCAGCTGCGCGGGCTCTTCATGGGAGTCGTCGTCGCGGCCTGCGGGCTGCTCGCGCAGCGCGTGATCCCCGCGGCGACATGGCCGGGCTTCTTCGCCGGAGTGGTGGCGACGCTGCTTCTCGCCGCGCCGTTCGTCTGGCTCGTCGGCATATCGTCCGACGACCGCACGCTGCTGCGCGGTGCGATCGCACGTCGCCGCGTGGAGCGCCGGCCGGCCTGACGCTAGCGCGCCGCGAGCACTTCGCGGTACAGCGCTTCCAGCCGCGGCACCACCGCGGACGCCGCGTACGTCGACTCGAAGTATCCGCGGATCGCCGAGCGCTCGAACCGCCGTCGGGCCAGCTCGCGCATCGCCGCCGCGAGCGCGCCGGGATCCTCGGGGGGCGCGAGGACCCCGCACTCCGGTGTGACGATCTCCTCGGGTCCGCCGCAGCGCGTCGCCACGACGGGAAGCCCGGACGCGAGCGCCTCGATGACGACGACGCCGAAGCTCTCGTGCCGGCTCGCCAGCACGAACGCGTCGGCGCCCCTGTAGACCTCGGGCATCTCGGCGCGATCTGGGGCACCGAGCCAGGCGACGGAGCTTTCCAGGTCGAGCTCGCGCGCGATCGCGCGCAACGCCTCTTCCTCGTACCCCGTGCCGACGATCGTGAGATGGAACCGATCTCCGCCCGCGTGACAGATCGCCAGCGCGCGAAGCAGGACGTCGAAGCCCTTCTGTGGGACGAGATGTCCCACGCTGAGAAATCGAAACGGCTCGCCCCGACCATGCGTCGCGGGGGCGAAGCGCGTCCCGTCGATGAAGTTGGGGAACACGTCGATCGGACGGTCGACGTAGCGTGCGATCGACGCCGCATGGGCGCGGCTCACCGCCGTGACACGCGCGGCTGACGTGAGCGGCGACAGCACGTCGGGGAAGGGACGCCCATCGGCGCCCCGCATGTCGTCGAACGGGAAAGGGCTCATGTGCTCGGAGACCACCAGCGGCACGCCGAGCAGCCGGGCCAGCTCGGCGGCGACGAATCCTGCCGGATGGCTCACGTGCGCGTGCACGAGGTCGATCGATCCCCCCTCACGCTCGATCTTCCGCGCGACCTCCGCCATCCGCCGCGCCTCGTGCAGCAGCCCGCCGTGCGCCACCCGGTCGCTCCACACGATCGTTTCGAAGGTGTGGACGACGTAGTTCGGCGTCACGGTGCGCGCCGCGTGCTTCGCGGCGCGCCACCAGCCGAGCAGCACGCGAAGCGCGGCGGCGGGGCGCTTGATCGGGATCTCGAAGTTGCGCCGCGGCACGGCGAACACGTGCACCTCGATCGTCGGTGCGTGCCGCGCGAGCAACTCGGTCTGTTCGGCGAAGAAGATCCCTGCGAGCGGCGCCTGTGGCGACGGAAACCACGACGGGACGACGATGATCCGCAAGGGCAGGGGGCGGGGGTGAGCGCTGCTCGGCGTGCCGTGGGCCCGAGCTCGCGCGTCTGTTAACTTGAACAGATCGTAATGCCGCCCCGCCGGCACTGCCAGAGGGATTCGTCCCAACTCGATCGCACGCTTTCTAAGTGAGAATTCTCCACGTCGTCGGGGCTCGGCCGAACTTTCCGAAGCTCGCGCCGGTGTTTCATGCTGGACGTCGCGCCGGACTCGATCAGCTCGTCGTTCACACGGGCCAGCACTACGACTCGCTGCTGTCGTCGGGCTTCTTCGATGATCTCGACATCCCGCCCCCCGACTTCAACCTCGAGGTGGGCTCGGCGACGCATGCCGTACAGACGGCCCGCATCCTCGAGCGATTCGAGCCGGTGCTGACGAGCTGCATGCCCGACTGGCTGGTCGTCTACGGCGACGTGAACTCCACCATGGCGACGGCGCTCGTCGCGGCCAAGCTCGGCGTCCGCATCGCACACGTCGAGGCGGGGCTGCGCAGCAACGACCGCGCGATGCCGGAGGAGATCAACCGGATCGTCGCCGACCGGCTCGCCGACCTGCTGCTCACCCCATCGCGCGACGCCGACGAGACGCTCAAACGCGAGGGCGTGCGCGACGATCAGATCGTGTTCGTGGGCAACGTGATGATCGATTCGCTGCTGCGTGCGCTGCCCCGGGCCGAATCCACCGGCGCGGCGGGGCGCCTTGGCGCTGATGGATCGCACGTCGTCGTCACCCTGCACCGACCGTCGAACGTGGACGATGAGTCGCGGCTGCGCGCGATCGCCCTCGCGCTCTCGTCCATCGGCGAGGCGCGCCGGGTGATCTTCCCGTCGCATCCGCGGACGCGGGCTCGCATCGCGGACTTCGGGCTGCCGATGGGCGGCGTCGAGCTGATGGATTCGCTGCCGTACTACGAGATGGTGGACGTCATGCGCGGTGCCCACGCCGTGATCACGGATTCGGGTGGGCTGCAGGAGGAGACGACGGCGCTCGGCGTGCCGTGCTTCACGGTGCGCGACAACACCGAGCGGCCGATCACGATCACCGAGGGGACCAACCGCCTCGTGCTCGATCCCTCGACGTTGCCTGAGCTCGTGCGTGCCGCGCAGCGATCCGCGACCGTGCGCTGCCCCGAGGGGTGGGACGGGAAGGCGGGCGAGCGGATCGTCGAGGCGCTCCGGACGAAGTGAGCGCCGTGAGGAAGCAGGTGGCGCTGCCTCGGAGAGCGATGTGGCTGCCCCGGGACGTGGATGCGGGCGACGACGCGTCGTCGCGGCGGATCCTGTTGCTCACCACGACATATCCGCCACGCACCGAGGTCGGTGCGGCGCGGTGGGAGGGGTTCACCCCCTTCCTCGTGAACGCGGGCTGGGGCATCGATGCGGTGATCGAGCAGACACCGGCCGGCGAGCGCCCCGACTGGGGCCGCCTCGCGCGGCTCCCCGCCGACGTGCGCGTGGCCGCCATCGAGCGCGGCAATCCCTGGTGGCACGAGGCGATCAAGCGCGCCCGCGCGCCGTTCAAGCCGGCCAACGGCGAGCGAGCCGAGGTCGTGTACGACGTAGACGCGTACGTCGCCGGGTCTTCCGTCGATCGCCCCGGGCTGCGCGATGCTCTGAGTGCGGCCGTGCTCACCTCGCGCTCGCGCAAGGGGATCGCCGATCTCGAGCGCGCGGCGAACGCGGTGGTGGACGAGCGGCATCGTGTCGTCATCTCGTCGGGGCCACCGCACTACGTGCACGTGGCCGCATCGCGCGTGGCCGCGAAGCACCACCTGCCGCACGTGGTCGATCTTCGGGATCCATGGGGCAGGGCGGAGACGGTCGGGCTTGGCGAGCGGCTGCTGACCGACAAGCATCTCCAGCACTACGAAGCGGAGACGCTCGAGCGCGCGGCGCTGATCATCACCAACACCGCGGCGGCCGAACGCGCGCTCACGGAGCGGTTCCCCGCGCTGCGCGACCGCATTCGCTGCATGCCCAATGGCAGCGACGTCGAGCCC
>DATFOL010000200.1:0-7795 GCA_035265545.1 Gemmatimonadaceae bacterium
CGCCGGACCGCGTGGGCGCGGGCGTTTCGGGCGTGCAGCGGGCTTCGTGCGCGCGGTCGGCTTCCGGCTTGCAACGGGCTTTGCCGATTTGTCGCGTGGTGGCATCAGTGCACTCCCCGCTCGCGGCGCGCGCGCGCGAACGCGAGCACTTCGTCGGCGGAACGCGTGTTGAGCACGTCGCGCGCGGCGAGGCCACCCTTGCGCGCGATCCCGATTCCCGTCGTCATGTGATCCAGTCCTTTCGGTGAATGCGCGTCGGGGCCGATCTCGATCGGCACGCCGAGCGCGCGGGCCCGTGGGAGATGCCGCCAGTCGAGATCCAGCCGGTGCGGGTCCGCGTTGAGCTCCACCGCTGCGCCCACCCCCGCGGCCTTCTCCAGCACGGCTTCCACGTCGATCGGGTATGGCTCGCGCGACAGCAGCAGGCGCCCTGTCGGGTGTCCGAGTATGGTGAGGTGGCGACTGTCGAGGGCGCGGAGCACGCGCGCGGTCATCGTGGCGCGGTCCATCGAGAACCGCGAGTGCACCGAGCCGATGACGAAGTCGAATCGGTCCAGCAGCGCCTCGTCGTAGTCGAGTGCGCCGTCGGCGAGGATGTCGGCCTCCACACCCTTCAGCACGCGCACGTCCGTTCGAGACGCGTTGAGCGAATCGATCTCGTCGTGCTGTGCGAGCACGCGGTCGCGAGAGAGTCCGCTCGCATAGAACGCCGACTGCGAGTGGTCGGTGATGCCGATGTAGCTCCATCCGCGCTCGCCTGCCGCGTCGGCCATCTGCGCGATGGTCGCCTTGCCGTCAGACCAGGTGGAGTGACAGTGCAGCACGCCGCGCACGTCGGTTGGCTCGAGCAACGTGGGAATGCTCCCTGCGGCCGCCGCCTCGATCTCCCCGCGCCCCTCGCGCAACTCCGGGGGGACGAAGGCGAGTCCGGCCTGCGCGTACAGGGCGTCCTCGTTCGGCGCCGGCACGCTCGTGCCACCCGCGTCGAGCAGCCGGTTGCCCTCCAGACTGAAGCCGCGTTCGGCCAGACGCGCGGTCACGGCGGCGACATGCTCGATGGAACCGGTGGCGCGCCAGAGCGCGACGGCGAAATCGTCGGTGAATACGCAGTGGAGATCGAGCCGGGTACCGTCCACGTACGTCACGGCGATCGAGCCCGCACCGGCGCGGGTCGTCGACCGCACGCCGGGCGCGCTCCCGAACGCGCCAGCCACCGCCGCCGGGTCCGCAAGGCATGCCGCCACGATATCGACGTCGCCGACCGTCTCGCGCCGCCGACGCAACGAGCCGGCGATCTCCGCCGCGATTACGTCGGGGTGCGCGCGCACCATCCTGACAAGCTGCGCACCTTCCTGCGCGCCCTGCGGGTACAATCGCTGGGTGCCGGTGGCGCGCAGGCGCTCGATCCCCCTCAGGATCTTCTCGGCCGTCTTCGGTCCGTATCGCGGCAGCTTGGCCAGCCGTCCGTCGCGCGCGGCGGACTCGAGCGACTCGAGCGAGTCGACGCCGAGCGCTGCATGGAGCTTCTGGATCTTCGCGGTGCCGAGCCCGGGAACGCGGAGCAGCTCGAGGAGGCCCGGCGGCGTCGTCGCGCGCAGCTGCTCGAGATATCTCGACTCACCCGTCTCGATCAGGTCGCGCACCACGGCGAGCGTGGCCGGCCCGAGGCCGCGCGTGGCGGCGAGCTCGCCGCTGCGGAGGAGTGGGCCGAGATCGTCGGTGTCGAGTCCCAGCAGCGCGGTGGCCGCCTGCTCGTACGCGCGGGACTTGAAGGTGCTCTCGCCGCGCAGCTCGAGGTGCGCCGCGATCTGTCCGAGCACGTGCGCGGCGGTCCGGGGATCCATGCCGAAAGATCGGTGGGCTCCCCGCGGCCGCGCTATCCCTCGATGCCCGCGAAGACCTTCAGCTTCTCGACGATCTCGTGCAGTTGGCGCTCGGTGAGCTCGATCTCGGCCGCGGCGCCCTCCGCGTCGAGCAGACCGGCGCGCATCGAGATTGCCACCTGGTTCAGGTAGCGGATCTTCTCGAGGATGTCCTCGGTGGCCTTGCGGAGCCCGGTGAATCGGCGTTTCTCGGCGAGCGCCCGTCGATAGCGGAGCATCAGCTCCTGCGGCGTGAGCCGGCGCGCGAGCGTGAGCGCCTCGTCGCGCGTGCGGCCGGGGAGCGATCCGCGGTCGGGGACGCCGTTGTCGTCCCAGGCCTCGTCGGCGAACCACAGGTGGCCGACATACTCGATGCCGTCGAACGAGATGCGGCAGGTCACGTTGAAGCGACGGCCGTCGTACTCGAGCGTGGCGATGTGTGGTTGAACGCTTTCGTCTCGCACGGGCGTCAGGTAGCCGCGGGAGGAGGTGATCCCTCGTCGTGCAGGAACGCGCGCAGGAGGGGGAAGAGCTGCGCCGGCTGTTCGACGTACGGGACATGACCGCTGTCCTCAATGACGACGCATGTCGTGCCGAGGGCACGCGCGGCGGCTTCGGACGACGCGAGCGGAATGGGATCCTGCCGTCCGTGGACGACCAGGGTCGGCACGCGAACCGATTTCAGTGAGTCGCGCAGGTCGTACTCGCCGAGCGACTGCCAGATGGATTGCTGGACGCGACCAGTCACCCGGAAGGGGGTGAGGTCGCGGGCGCGCGCCGGGTCGGCGAAGTAGCCCGCTACGCTGAGCTCGAACGCGCGCTGACGATATGCGTCGGGCTCACGCTCGCGCAGTCCGGAAGCCTGCAGCTCGGCGCGCAGCGCGGCGACCTCGGGCGCAGCCTGCCGGCGCGCCAGCTCCTGCTCGAATGCGAGCCGCGCCGGCCGGTCGATCGGTGCGGGATCGATGAGCGCGAGCCGAGCCGGCGCCGGCGCGACACGACCCGCTGCCGCCTCGGTGGCGTAAAGCATCGCGAGCAACCCGCCCCACGAGTAGCCGACGATCGTGAGTGGATCGAGCCGAAGCTCGGCGGCGACGCGGGCGACGTCCTCGACCTGATCGCGCCAGCCGATCGCGGCTCGGTCGTCGTCGTGGCGCGAGCGACCGCCGCCCCGCTGGTCGTAGGTGACGAGCCGATGCTCCTCGGCGAGCGCGAGCATCTGTGGCAGGAGGTAATCGTGACTCGCCGCCGGCCCGCCGTGCAGGAGCAGGATCGGCGGCGCGTTCGGATCGCCGTATTCGACCCAGTAGAGCGGCACCGGCGTGGTGGTGGTGCTGCCGCAGGCGCGCGGGGGCGGGATCGGAGGCATTGGCGCAGTGTGTGGTTGCGCGCGCCGGGGGGGAAGAGGTGGGTTGGTGAGTTGGGTCGTGTGTTGGTTGCGTCGGTTGATTAGTGAGTTGAACCGCTCGGAGCACAACCGGCCTGGAGACTCCATTGAGAGATCTCAAGGCCGGTACGTGGCATGTCGTTCAACTCACTCAAGAACCGACCAACGAGCCCACGATCCAACCAACCAACTCACCGCAGTCCGTCCCGCTTCACCGTCCAAGCCAATAATTCACCTTCACCAAAAAGATATTATCCGGAGGCGCCGAGAAGAGCGCGGCGCGGTCGCGGGCGAAGTCGAGGTTGCCGATGTACGACAGTTGATCGCTGCGCGATTGGGTCCAGACGACGAACAGCGTGGAGCCCGGCCGGTATTCCCAGCGGTACACCACGTTCCCGATCAGCGAGCGCGTGTCGAAGTTCGGGTTGTCGAAGGTGAACGGCTGCGCCGGGCCCGCGGCATCGGGGTCGACGGTGTAGCTGGTGACGAGATTCGCCGCGTCGACGGTCTGCGCGATCGTGCCGCGGTCGCGCCCGTAGATGCTCTTGCTCAGCTGCCGGGGCGCGTCGAACTCCTTGAAGTCCGAGTACGCGCCCGACGCGATGAAGGGTTGGGCGTACAGCTCGAGCGTGGAGTTCGGGGTGAAGGTCACGGCGAGCCGGGTGTCCATCGACAGCGTCTTCTGCACGAGAGAGGAGAAGACGTATCGACTGCCGCCGAAACCGGTCGCCGTCGGGTCCGCCGTGGTCGTGACGTACTGCTGGATCCCGCGCGTGAGGTTGTACGAGGGGCCGACGGCGATGGACACATTCGATACGGGCTTCCAGCGGACCCCCATGTTGACCGCCGATTGGAACCCGCCCTCGCCGTTGCGCTGAAAGCGCGGGTTCAAGCTCAGCACGATCGGCCGCCGCGAGTCGGTGTTGACGCTCGCCGAGACGACGTCTCCCGCCGGAAGGACGGCCATGGGGCCCCCGCGCATCAACCGATCGTCGTACGCCTGGAAGTTGTGGAGCCCCCAGAGGTTCCAACGCCAGAACTGCGGCGTCTGGCTCTGGAGGTAGACGTGCACGTCGCGGTTGGTGAGGTCGCCGTCGAAGTTCTGCGACTGCTGCGCGCCGACGATGAAGGCCGCATCGCGGTACCACTTCGTCGGCTTGGTCCAGTTGTAGGCGACGTTGCCGACGAACTGCGCGTAGTCCGCGCGTGAGAGGAAGCTGATGTCGTTCACCTCGAAGCCCGGGGTGCGCACGTTCGCCTGCGCTTCCCAATTGAAAGCACCGCCGTCCTTCGCCAGGCGAAGGTAGGTCGCCAGCCCGCGCAGGTTCGACGCGCCCGGCCGATAGGACGCGTTGAGGAAGCCGCTGCGGAACCAGCCTTCGCCGCCCACCGCACGGTCCGGGCGCTGGAAGTATCGCGCGCTCGATCGCTGCACGCGCTCCATCGCCGCCGAATCGCCCGCCACGTTGGAGAGCATCGCCGAGGCGAACAGCACGTAGTTCTTCTTGTCCCACTGCAGCACGACGTCGCTCCCGATCGCCTCGGCGTGCGACGTGAGCCGGTCGCGCAGCGAGGCGTCATCCATCCGACGGACCACGGACGTGGCGATGCCGCCGAGCACCAGGTTGCCGTCGCGATAGTCCTTCGTTGCCCGCCCGACGAAGTAGTTCGTGAGAGGCTCGACCTCCTGGGCGAAGCGCGTTCCGTCGGTGCCGACGACGCTCGCCTTCTCGCTCCGCGTCAACGCGTTCAGCAGTCCGACGGTGACCCCCTTGCTCGTGCGCCCGGTGATCTTGGCCGCGCCGAGAATCGTGGAGTTCTCCGGCACGTCGGTGAACTCACCCGCATCCTCGGCGATATCCGCGCCTTGCGGCGAGCGCCCGATGCGGCGCGAGTAGAACGACTCGATCGAGCTGAAGTTGCTGCAGAAGTAGCAGCTCGCGTTGCCGAAGTTGAAGATCCCGGATCCGGCAACGAAGAACGGCCGCTTCTCCTCGAAGAAGGTCTCGAACGCGCTGAGGTTCACCGTGGCCGGGTCGACCTCGACCTGGCCGAAGTCGGGATTGATCGTCGCGTCCAGAGTGAGGTTGGAGGTGAGCAGCGCCTTCACGTCGCCGCCGAATCGCACGTCCTGCCGACTGCCGTCGTTGAACGGATCGCCGGGTGAATCGGGGCGGATGTGCCGCGAGCGGGTCACCGCGTACGGCAGCAGCTCGAGGTGCTTGGGCACGCTCCCGATGCGAATCCCCTCGAGATGCCCGAACCGCGAGGGTCCCCCGACCTCCGTCTTCTTCCAGTGCGACCACTGGGTGAACTCGTGCGACCGCTGCATGTAGCGGCGCACCTGGAGCCCCCAGGTCTGCGCTTCCTGGCGCGAGAAGCGAAGCTGCGAGTAGGGAATGCGCAGCTCGGCGGTCCAGCCGAGCGAGTCGATGCTGGTGCCCGCCTCCCAGATCGCGTCCCACGACCCGTCCGGGTTCGACGTGCCCACGCCCAGCGCGTCGAACTTCACCCCCGACGGATTCACGTCGAAGAATGCACGACCGAGGTGATCGTGATACGCGTCGATCACGACCTCGAAGTAGTCCGACTCCATGTCGGCATCGCGACGCACGAGCCGGGTGACGATGTCCTTGGGCCCGTTCTTCTCGAACATCCGCGCGCCCACGTACAGCGCGTCGCCGTCATAGAGGAATCGCACTTCGGTGCGCTGGGTGGCCGGCTCTCCCTCCTTCGGATCGACCTGGGTGAACTGGGTGATCGGAGTAGCCTTGGACCACCCCTCCTCGTCGAGCCGCCCATCCAGGGTGATGCCGCCCTGCTTGGGCACGGCGACGGCCGACGGAACGGGGACGGCGTGCGTCGATCGCCCGATGATCGTGTCGGTCTTTTGCGCGCCCACGGGAAGGGCGAGCGTCGCGAGGAGCAGCGCCGAAAACGAATGTCGGACCGCGGGAACGCAGCGAGGCAACGGAAGGAGGAGGGAAGGTGAGGTGTGCACGTCGCGACGACGAAAGACTAGACACGGTCGCCGCGGGAAAGGTTTCGGCCGAGCCCGGCTCGGCGAGTCCGTCGGCGGCAGCCGCAAGGAACAACCGGTCTCGCGCGCGTCGTCGTCACCATTCCGCGAGTCGAAGCTCACCCGCTCTCTTGGATGCCGCTTGAGCGATCATGCGCTTAGTGGCCGGCGTGCAGGGCGGCGATGCGGGCCGTGCGCAGGTGCACGGCGACGGTGTCCTCGATCCGACGGCCGTAGCCGCCACCGATCGTGATCGCCACGGGGATCCCCACCTCGCGGCAGCCCTCGAGCACGAGCGCGTCGCGGCGCGCGAGCCCGTCGAAGGTGAGGCCGAGCCGGCCGAGCCGGTCGCCCTCGTGAGGATCGGCGCCGGCGATATACACCACCAGGTCGGGGCTCGACGCGGCGAGCACTTCCGGCAGAGCGCGACGAAGTGTGTCGAGATACACGTCGTCCCCCGTTCCGTCGGCGAGCTCGATGTCGAGCGTGCCAGGCACCTTGTGGAAGGGATAGTTCTTCCCGCCGTGCATGCTGAAGGTGTACACGTCGAGATCGCCGGCGAAGATCGCATGGGTGCCGTTCCCCTGATGTACGTCGAGGTCTACGATCGCGGCCCGGTGCACCCGCCCCTCGCGCTGAAGCAGCCGCAGCGTGACTGCGACGTCGTTGAAGACGCAGAACCCTTCGCCATGATCGGGGAAGGCGTGGTGCGTGCCGCCCGCGAGGTTCATCGCCACCCCGTGCACGAGCGCGTGACGCACGGCGGCGATGGTGCCGCCCACGGCGCGATACGACCGCTCGACGAGCGCCGGCGACCAGGGGAATCCCAGCCGGCGCAGCTCCGCCGGGTCGAGCAGGCCGTCGGCGAACCGATGCACGTACTCGCGCATGTGGACCAGCTCCAGCGCCTCGTCGTCGGCTCGCGCCGGGTCGAGCACGCGATCGGCGGAGACGATCCCCTCCGCAATCACGGCCTGGCGCAGCAGCTCGTACTTGGCGACCGGGAACCGATGGCCGTCGGGGAGGGGAAAGGTGTAGCGCGACGACGACCAGACAGTGAGCGCCATCAGCCGGTGTGCGGATCCCTCGACTCGCTGCGCTCGCTCGGGATGACAGTGTCGCTGCGCTCGCTCGGGATGACAGCGGTCGCTGCGGTCGCTCGGGATGACAGCGGTCGCGGCGCCCGCTCGGGATGACAGTGGTCGCGGCGTCACGCCGTCATCCCGAGCGCAGTCGAGGGATCTGCACGCCGTCCTGGAAGTTGCCGTTCGACTCACCCATAAACCGACCAACGAGCCCACGATCCAACCAACTAACTCACTGCTTCACTCTCCACACTCAAAAGCGTATCCAATGACCGACATCCTTCGATTCGGTGCCCCTGCCCCTACAGGCCAGAGCCTTCCCTTCGCGCGCGCCGCCGGTGCGGACGGTTGGCTGTTCGTGTCCGGTCAGGTTCCGATGGCGGAGGGCGAGATCGTCGACGGCGGCATCGTCCCGCAGAGCCACCAGGCCATCCGCAACCTG
>DATFOL010000201.1:0-26343 GCA_035265545.1 Gemmatimonadaceae bacterium
GAGCGGCGAGTAGGTCCAGTCCAGCAGCCGGGTGGGCAGGCCGTGATGCTGCGCAGCCACCAGCACCTCCCACTCGTTCACCGCCTGGGTGCCGAAATAGGGCCTGGAATAGCGGATGAAGTTCCGGAGGATGTGCTCCTCCAGACCCGTCTTCGTATGTGCCGGTTTGACGCCGCCCAGGCGGTCGAGGCTCGTGAGCAGCGACCGTGACGCGTCGGCCGAGCCGTGATAGACACAGGCGTCGCGGCGCCGTCCCGTCACCGGGTCCGGCTTCTCCGGCGTGACACGGTCGATGAGCTCGCCGAGCGAGCGCACTTCGGTCTCACGGATGCTCATGCGCCGGTGCACTTACAAGAACCGTGACAGAGCGCGGCCGCAATCAGGTGGCCGAGTCGTCCTCGTCCGAGCGCCGCGCGCGCCGCCGCGCCACCGAGCGGAAATAGCGCCAGCGCACCACCGACATCACGACGAACACGATCGCCAGCGTGATCGCCAGCGGCCAATCGACGTCGCGCACGTCTACAGCCCGACCGAAACCCCGAGCGAGGCGACGTTGTCGTAGGTCTTCGGGCCGGTGTAGGCGCTCGCTCGCCGAAAGTAGCCCACCCGTCCGCCGACGCCCAGGAGGAACATCAGGTGCGCCTCGGCGCCGAGATAGGTCGTTTCCGGCGCGGCGTTCCATGGATGGGGACTGGTCCGGATGCCGGCGAGGCGAACGTCGAAGCCCTGGCCGAACCGGATCATGCGGAAGTAGCCGACCGACGCCTCCGCCCCACCCTGCCCGAACTCCCCCATCGCGATGACGCCGTCGTTTCGGCGTCCGCGAAAGTCGAACAGTCCGCCCGCGGCCACCGAGATGCGCAGCGGGACACCATAGTGGACGCCGACCGCCGGCGAGATGTGGACGTATCCTGTCGTGTCGTCATCCGTGGCCTGCGCGGCGGCGCGCAGCGGCATCAAGACGACCAACAGGGCTGGAATGGCGAGTCGGCGCATGGGGAATGCTGTGGTGGTGCGTGCCGCACGTCCAGCGGGAGAGACCCCCTTGCGCAGGGACTGTTCCTACGCTGAGGGCGGTGGAGGAACGCCGCGGCCGCGACGGCGCTCGAGGAGTCCACCGAGGAGTGCGCCGATTGGACTCGCGATGGCGAGGGCGAGCGGATACCAGTCGGGCTGCCCAGCGCCGCCAGGCGTGCCTCGCAGGACGGGAGCGAGCGCCGACATGAGGAGGATGAGCGCGAGCACGAAGGTCGTGAACAGCGAGTGACCGCTCGTGATCCGCGATGTCGCGAAGCCGCCGGCCGCCGCACCGAGGGCGCTGATGAGCAGGTGCGTCGGATAGGTCCAGAAGGGGGCGACGTACGCCTTCGGATCCACACCGCGCAACGCGGCGAGCGTGGTGATCGTGACGCCGAGGAACACGATCAACACGGTGATACCGAGCCCCGCCAGCAGGGCCAGCGCCGGACGGAGACTGCGCGAGCTAGGAAGCGGCGGGCGTGCCGGATCGGTCATTCCATCGGCCCCAGTATCTGAAGCAGGTGATGCTCGAGGTGATCGACATAGTCGTTCATGAAGTACTCGAGCGTCACCGGGCGATCGGACGGCACTGGACGAAACGCGCGGAGATGCAGGTTGTGGTTAGTGCGGAGTCGCTCGCGGTCGTCTGGCGGCGTCGCCGCCATGAGCCGCGCGAGGTGCCGGTTGTACGTCATCCACAGCATCACGAGCTCGTTCCAGGGTGCCTCCTGATAGTGCTGCGCCGCGACCCAGGCGTCCTGTTCGTAGCCTTCGACGACCAGATCGTTCCGCTCGCGCATGCGAACGAAGCGTTGGTGGTTGTTGCTCGCCGAGTCGACGAGATGACCGATGATCTCGCGCGGCGACCACTTGCCCGGCGCAGGGCGCGCCGTCGTCGCGCCGTCCTCCAGCGCGAGCAGCGGCCCTGCAGCGTTGGCAACCCAGACGCTCAGCCGCCGTGCGTACGGTGGCGCGGCATCGGGGAGCGGCACGGCGACGAGTGCGTCGAGTGAGAGCACGATGGAAGTGTGCATGCGCCAAGTCTGCGCCTTGCGCGCCGCGCGCGCGAGATCCGCTACTTGAATCGCATGCCGTTCGGCGCGATCGCGCCGGGTTTCGGCACCGTGAACGACTGCGCCTTCGGCTTGGGCGCCCGTTCGGGAACGCCGCGAGGCTTCGCCGTCTGCTCGGCCACGGCCGGCGCACGCTTCATCGTGAGAGCGATCCGGTTGCGCTGCAGATCCACGCTCATCACGCGAACCTTCACCCTCTGCCCCACCGACACCACCTGGTTGGGATCACTCACATAGCGGTCGGCGAGCTGCGACACGTGCACGAGGCCGTCCTGGTGCACTCCCACGTCCACGAACGCGCCGAAGGCGACGATGTTCGTCACTACGCCCTCGAGCTCCATGCCTTCGCGAAGGTCCTTGGGCTCGGTGACGTCGTCGCGGAACGCCGGCGCCTCGAACGCGGCGCGCGGATCGCGTCCGGGCTTTCGCAGCTCACGCAGGATGTCCTCGAGCGTCGGCAGACCGACGTCGTCGGACACGTAGCGCGTGAGCTCCACCGAGGCGAGCCGGCGCTCGTCGGCCACGAGCTCGGCGAGCGAGACGCCGAGGTCGCGCGCCATCCGCTCCACGAGCGCATAGCGCTCGGGATGCACCGCGCTCGCGTCGAGGGGATGGCGGCCGCCACGCACCCGGAGGAACCCGGCCGCCTGCTCGAACGCCTTCGCGCCCAGCCGTGGCACGTCGAGCAGCGCCGCGCGCGAATCGAAGCCGCCACGCGCGTCGCGCGCCTTCACGATGTTCTCCGCGAGCGACGGGCCAATTCCCGAGACGTAGGAGAGAAGCGCGACCGACGCGGTGTTCACCTCCACACCGACGCGATTCACCGCGCTCTCCACCACGTCCTCCAGTCGCTTCTTGAGCCGCGACTGGTTGACGTCGTGCTGATACTGGCCGACGCCGATCGACTTCGGATCGAGCTTCACCAGCTCGGCCAGGGGATCCTGCAAGCGGCGGGCGATCGACACCGCGCCGCGCAGCGAGACGTCCAGACCTGGCAGCTCGTCGCGCGCCAGCTCGGAGGCGGAGTAGACCGACGCACCTGCTTCGTTGACGACCACCACCTGCGGCGGCGCGGCGCTGGCCGCGTCGCGCAGCGTCTGGCGCACGGCCGACTCGGTCTCACGCGACGCGGTGCCATTGCCGATCGCGATCAGCTCCGCGCCCGACGACTCGACGAGCCTGCGGAGTGCAGCCGCGAACCGATCGGGCTGGTGCAGCATCCAGGTATCAGTGTGCAGGACCGCGCCCGTACGCGACACGGCGGCGACCTTCACCCCGGTGCGGAATCCCGGATCGAGGCCAATGACGATTCGCTCACCTGCCGGCGCGGCGAGCAGGAGCTGCTCGAGGTTGCGTCCGAAGATCGCGATCGCTTCCTCGTCGGCGCGCGTCTTCAGCTCGAGGCGCAGCTCCACCTCGATCGACAGTGCGAGCAGCCGCTTGTAAGCGTCCTGCGCCGCGAGACGGAGCTGCTCGACCGCGCGCCGCCGCGTGCTCACGCGCTCCACGAGTCCGGGCACGAGCTCGCCGACCGGCGCGGCGATGGTCCACGCGATGACTCCCTCCTCCTCGCCGCGACGGATCGCGAGCACGCGATGCGACGGGATGTCGTGCAGCGGCTGCGAGAAGTCGTAGTAGTCCTGGAACTTCGAGACCTCGTTCTCCTTTCCCGTGGCGACGCGCGCGCTGACGCTTCCCTTGCGACGCGTCAGCTCGCGCACCCATGCGCGGTGATCGGCGTCGTCGGCGATGCGCTCGGCGAGGATGTCGCGCGCGCCGGCGAGGGCGTCGTCCACGCTCGGGACCTCACGCTCGGCGCTCACGTACGACCCCGCGGCCGTCGCCGCGCCGCGATCGTCGAGCGCACCGGACCAGAGCGCGTCCGCGAGCGGCTCGAGACCGCGCTCGCGGGCGATCGTCGCGCGCGTGCGGCGCTTGGGCTTGAACGGAAGATACAGGTCCTCGAGGGCCTGCTTCGTCGTGACCGCGTCGAGCCGCGTCGAGAGCTCCGGCGTGAGCTTCCCCTGCTCCTCGATCGATCTCCGAATCGCGGCGCGTCGCTCGGCGAGCTCTCGGAGGTAGTCGGCGCGTTCGCCGATGGCGCGGAGCTGGGTCTCGTCCAGGCCACCGGTGACTTCCTTTCTGTACCGCGCGACGAACGGGAGAGTGTTTCCCTCCTCGAAGAGGGAGAGCGTGGCGGCGACCTGGCGCGACTGGAGCGAGAGCTCCTGAGCCACCGTCGCGGCGATCCGCGCGAGCTGGGACGAGTCCATCGGGAGACACACCGCGGAAACGCGAGAAGACGCGGCACGTGCACCGCGACAAGGGCGAGCGCGACGCATGCGCGCCGCGAGGGACGCGCAAGGTGCGCGAGTCCTCTCGCGCGTGCAACGGGTTGACAGAGATGCGGCGCGTACCTGCGCGGACCGTTCGCGAAGCATTGCGACGCCATCGCCGGCGCGTCGCGACGCTACACCGGCCCGCGAGCGCTCCTGGCGGCGCGTCGGATCTCGCTGCCGAGCACGGCGGCGCTCCAGGCGAGCAGGGCACCGAACAGGAGGGTGACGATCACCAGCAGGGCGGGCGGGACGCCCATCACGCCGCCGATCGACGACGCCAGTGTCGCGAAGCGACCACCGACGGCGTTCGTCAGGATGAGCGCACTCCACGCCACGATCGCCGCGAGCGCGACCAGCCACGCCGCGCCACGCCGCCGCCAGAGCACCACTCCGGCGAGCAGCGCAGCGATCACGACGCCCCACCATCCCACGACCCAGGTGAGGGCGGCAACGGCAAGCGCGGTGACGAGGAGCGCGATCATCATGCGCTCACCGCGCGGGTCGCAGCGTCAACACTCCGCTCCGCTGCGCCGCTGGCAGCTCGCTCGAGCGCAGCGGCACGTGCACCGCCTCCAATGTCCCGTCGACCCACTGCCCGAGCCGATCCTTGTAGCGTGGGCTGGCGGGATTCCCCGACTGTCCGCCGGGGTACGTCGTCCACGCGTGTATCGTGGGTCCGAGCTCGACGACCATCCGCCAGCTCGGCCCGTTCGCGCCGCCGATGGAGATCGGGCTCAACGTACCCGGCCCACCCTCGACGGGGAGTCCAAGTGCCGAGAGCGACGGGATCCGCAGCAGGTGCTGGATGTTGACGCGATGCACATTCGACCATTGCCACCCGTTGCCGCCCGGAACGCCGAAGCGTTGGCGCGTCGCGAGGAACGCCGTGACGAGGCTCGTCGCGAGAATCGCGTCGCGGTCCTCCACGACCGGCGTGCCGCGATCGTCCCACCATACGCTCGCCGAGTCGGCCATCAGCCGCGCGAACACCGCGCTCGATGGCGTCGCGCGTCGCCCGCCGTTCTCGCTCGCCAGCTCGTCCCACGTCTGCACCGCGGCCTCGCGGAGCGCCGTCTCGAACAGCACGGCTGCGGTGTTGCTCGACGTGTACCGTCGATCCCATCGGCCCAGCAGTCTCGCGGCCTCGGCGAGCAAATCGCGGTTCGGGCCGGCGCCGCGAGTCGCGACGCGCTGCGCCGCGGCGAGGAAGAACGGGACGTAGTAGTCGGCGCGCGCGCTCCCGGGATCGGTCTGGAGGCGGCGCATCTCGTCGACGGTGACCGAGCTGTCGGCGCGCAGCAGCGCATTGATGCGCAGCGCGCGCCATGGATCGTAGCTCCCGCCGAACCAGAAACCGGACCCACGCGGATCGACTGGCTGCTGGTTGGCCGAGGCGAGATAGCCCTGCGCGGGATCGTACGCCTGCGGCCACTGCTCCACCGGAAGGTCGCCGCGCCAGTCGTTCGCGCTCGACGTGCCGTCGAGCGGCACGCTGCCGTTACGCGCCCTGATCGGATAGCGGCCGGTCGACCGGATCGCGATGTGCCCACCACGGTCGGCGGCGAGCATGTTCTGCGCGGGCGCCCGATACGAGCGCGCCATCACGTCCTCGAACTCGGACGCCGAACGCGCGTGCGCGCCCTCGATGAATCCGGTCGCCTCGCCTCCCGCTTCGAGCACGGTCCAACGCACCGAGAGCCAGCGCCCGCGCGCGCGCTGCATCGGCCCGCGGAAGGTGTAGTACACGGTATCCACCGCGACGGTCTCGCCCTTCTGCCCACGATAGGTTTCGACGCGCGCTTCGATCGGACGCCAGGCACCGTCGACGCGATGCCGCGTCGGGCGACGGTCGTCATCGACCTCCTCGACGTAGAAGTCCATCACGTCGGCGCCGGTGTTCGTGAACGTCCACGCCACGTCGCGGTTGAAGCCGAGGACGACGGCGGGAGCCCCCGGGATGGTCGCGCCGTACACGTCGAGCCGACCCGGCACGACCAGATGCGCCTCGTACCAGAGCGAGGGGAGCGTCAGATCGAGGTGGGGATCGCCGGCGAGCAGCGCGTTGCCCGTCGCGCTGCGCTTCGGCATCACTGCCCAGTTGTTGCTCGCCTTCCACGATGCCGCTTCGTCGTCCTCCGCGTCCGCGGCGAGGCTGCGCGACGGCAGCCACGCATCCGTCGCGGCGGAGAACAGCAGGCTGGCACTGTCGGGGCGCCCAGGCGGAGGCAGCGGAGCGAAGTCGAATCGTGGTGCGCTCTGCCCGTTCGGCTGGATCGGCTCGACGATCGGCGAATCGTCGGGGAACAGCGCGTCGGCCGCGACTTGCCCTACTCGCGTGGCGGCCGTCGTGCGTTCACGCTCGTTTGCGATGTTCGCCAGGGTCCATCCCATGCGGTTGAGCAGGAGATAGCTGTCCCCCGGCGCCCACCGCGCCGGACGCTTGCCGAGCAGCCGGAACTCGAGCGGCAGCTCGGCGGCAGGCATCGCCGCGATGTAGGCGTTGACGCCATCGGCGTAGGCGCGCACCATGCGCACGGCCACGCTGGTGTCCCCGGTCCGCGCAGTGAGCCGCTCCGCGGCGCGCGGCAGTCCGAGGTGTCGCATCTCGCGATCGAGCGGGAGCGCCTGCGCGCCCCCGATCTCGGTGAGCCGGCCGCCCGCGGCCAGCGTCTGCACGTACAACTGGAACAGCCGGTCTCGCGCGACGACGTAGCCAAGCGCCCGATACGCGTCTTCCTCGCTACGCGCGAAGATGTGCGGGACGGCGCGCTCGTCGTACACCACCTCCACCGATGCACCGAGGCCGGGGATGTCGGCGTCGGCTCCCGTCGCCGGAACGGCCGCTCGCGCGAGCGACCACACACCGTGTGCAGGCTCGAGAAATGCGCCGAGCGCCGGGGCCGGGCCGATCGGCCGGGCTCCCACGACGAGACCCCCGCCCAGGACGAGCAGCGCGACGACGAGACGAAGCACGCGCATCAGTCGCGCGCGCCGTCCGCCGCGATGCACGCGGCGGGCGCGGCCATGCGCGAGTCAGGTGCAGCGCACATGCGTGCGGAACGGTCCCGCCGGGCACGTCGTGTGCGACCTGTCGCGTCGGACCTCATCATCGGAGACAGCATGCGAGACGTGAATGTTGTGTTCGGGCGCCGTGCGGCAGCCGCGCTCGCTCTGAGCGCCGCGCTCGCGGCCTGTGGCCGCTCGGAGAACTCTACCTCGGACTCGGCCGCCGGCAACGTCGGCGCGGCAGCGGCGACGATCGACACCGGGATGAACAACGCGGCGACACCCGTCGCGGGCGGCACGGCACAGATCACGCCGACCGACGCGAAGAGCGTGAAGGACGCCACCGAGTACAAGCTCACCGAGCAGAACCTCCGCCAGTTCATCGCCGCGAGCGACAGCCTCGTCGCGCTGCGCCGGCGTGACCCCGCGGTGCGTGCGCTGTTCGACAAGGAAGTCAGCGACGCGGGCGTCAACACCCAGACGTCGACGATGAACGCGGGCCGCAAGCGCCTCGAGGACAATCCGGCGATCGCCAACGTCATCGAGTCCACCGGCATGTCGGCCAAGGACTACTTCGTCGCGTCGATCGCGGTCGCACAGGCGGAGCGGTTCATGGGCAATCCGAAGGCGGCACCGCCGACGCCGACGCTGCCGGCGAACGCGGAGTTCCTGCAGAAGCACCAGGCCGAGCTTGCGGCACTGCGGAAGCTGGAAGGAGGCGCCTCCACGCCGGTCGCGGCATCAGCCGGCACCAACGCACCGCCGCCGCCGAGCACCAGCACGCCGAAGTAGTCGCACGGAGCTCGCCGACGGTGAATCGACGACGCGTCCCGCGCCGAGTGGTGCGGGACGCCGTCGTGACAACAGCCGTCGTGACCTGAGGACTCAGGGATCCGTGATCGTCTCGGCACCCACGCCGCCCTTGAGCACGACGATGTGTCGGCCGGTGGCGGTGAAGTGGATCGCCCGTCCACCGCTCACGTCGCCGCCGACGCGCAGTCGTCCCGGTGTGAGCAGGCGGACGTGGACGTTCGCTTCGGAGACGTCGGCGGTGATGGCTGGCAGTGACGACAGCCGAAGCGTGTCGGTGAGCGGCACCGGATCGGCGTTGCCCACGCCGACGCGCGCCGGTCCCGTCGCGTAGACGATGATGCGAACCGGATCCTGCGAGGTCTGTTCGAGCCCGAGATCGGTCAACCGCACGATCGTCGCTTTCTGCTGCCCGTCGGGCCGCGGGCTATTGGCGGCGGACATCCACGCGCCGGTGGCGGCGGCGATCACGGCAGCCGTCAGTCCACCGCGGAGTGCCCGCGTTGCGAATCCATGTCGAGCCATCTCTCTCCTCTTGCACAAGTGACGCTCGCCACGTCTGCCAGGCGGACCCGAGTGCAGGGTGCCGGCAGCGTGGAGCCACCCATCCATTGGCATGCAGCGGACCAGATGGCTGGATCGGGCCAAATTCGATTCACTGCCCAGCTCGCTGACAACCAGCGTTCGTCCCGCCCCTCCTGGACTAGGTTTCGCCGGATGCCACCCGCGATGCTGTTCGACCTCGACGGTACCCTGATCGACTCTATCGAGCTCATCCTCGGTGCCGCGCGTCATGCCTTCATCGACTTCGCTGGTCGCGCGCCCACCGACGAGGAGTGGCGGGCGGGAATCGGCCGGCCCCTCCAGACCGTGCTCCGCGAGTACGCGCCCGACGATGCCGAAGCAGCGAGGCTATTCGGCCGCTATCGCGCGTATCAGCTGGAGCACCACGACCGGCTCGTCCGGCCATATGAGGGGATCATCGAGATCGTGCAGTGGCTGGCGGACGAGGGCCATCCGATGGCCCTCGTCACCAGCAAAGCCGACTGGATGGCCGAGAAGGCCCTGATCCTCGTCGGGCTTGACCGGCTCATCCCGACCATCGTCGGCTGCGACACGTGCGTGAATCACAAGCCGCACCCGGAGCCGGTGGAGCGGGCGCTCGCACTGCTGGGCGTCCCGGCCGACAATGCGCTCTTCGTCGGCGACTCCCCACACGACGTGGAATCTGGTCGCGCAGCCGGCGTGATGACGGTTGGAGTGACCTGGGGCGCCTTCACCCGTGAGGAGATGGAGCGCGCCGGGGCCGACGTCGTGATCGACCGGGTCGAGGAGCTCCGGGGCGTCGTGGCTCGCTTCCCCGCCCCGACAGCCTGATCTTCAAACCTTCCGGGTCGTTTGGGTATCCCACCCAGTGCACAGGGGGAGACCCAGAAGACCGATGACTGCCGTGGCCCTGCTCGAACCGATGACGGCTCCAACGCCCACGTCGTATGCAGCCGACCCAGACGTGGCGCTTGCCGCCGCGGGGGACCGGCATGCCTTCGAGCGACTGTACCGGCAGCACGTCACCCGAGTTTTCTCCCTCTGTGCCCGCATGGTCGCGGATCGAATCCACGCGGAGGAGCTGACGCAGGACGTGTTCGTGCGGGCGTGGGAGAAGCTGCACCTCTTTCGCGGCGAGAGCGCGTTCGGCACCTGGCTCCACCGGATGACGGTGAACGTGGTTCTCAACGCCAGGAAGTCAGAGGGGCGCAACCGATCGCGCTTCGAGGACGACGAGGAGGGCGATGCCGTGGATGCGCTGCCTTCGAGACCCCTGGCGCCAGGCGACCGGATGGACCTCGAGGCGGCGATCGCGAAGCTGCCACCCGGCGCACGACGGGTTTTCACGCTGCACGATGTCGAGGGGTACAAGCACGAAGAGATCGCCGAGATGCTCGGCGTCACGTCCGGAGCCACGAAAGCGCAGCTCCACCGCGCGCGGCTCCTTCTGCGGGAGGCACTGAACCGATGAGCGTCTACATGCCACTGGATTGCGACGGGTTCGCGGCGGCGATCGCGGACTACCTCGAGGGGGATGCCCCCGACGCGGTTCGCGCGGCGGTGGAGGCGCACGCCGAGAAGTGTGCGGAGTGCAGGCAGCTGTTCGAGGACATCGGCGACATCCGGCACGAAGCCGCCGCGCTGCCGCCGCTCGTGCCTTCGCGGGACCTCTGGAGCGGGATCGCCGAGCGCATCGATGCACGCGTGATCCCGATGGAGCGACGCGCCCGGACGATCGTGCCGGCGCGACGGAGCTGGGCGCGGCCGGCGATCGCCGCCGCGGCGCTCGTCGTCGCGACGGCGGGGATCACGTATTCCGTGACGCGTGCGCAGTTCGGCGACACCGCCGTCGCCACCACGCCGGTACCGGCCGCGGCGTCATCGATGACCGAGTCCACGACGGCCGTAGCACCCCAGGTCGCGGTCGTCACGCCGCCCGTGCCGCAGTCGACCGACAACGGCAGCGCGTCGACGACGGGACAGCCGGGCGCGCAGCGATCGGCCGACAACACACCGGCCACCGTGGCCTCGGTGCGCCGCACCACGACGAGCAGCCCCGCGTCGAGCGGCGCGAGCCTCGCCCGGGCGGAAGGCGTCATGAACGAGATGCAACCGGTCTACGACCGCGAGATCTCGAAGCTCCGGACGATCATGAAGTCGCGCCGCTCGCAGCTCGATCCCAAGACGGTCGCCGTGCTCGAGCAGAGCATCGCGGTGATCGACTCGGCGATCGCGCAGAGCCGCGCGGCACTGGCGAGAGATCCTGCGAGCGGGTTCCTGGCCGAACAACTCAATCACTCGCTCGAGAAGAAAGTCGAGCTGCTGCGGACGGCGGCGATGCTGCCCGCGCGCACCTAGAGGATATCAACCCATGTCTCGCTACATCGTCCTACTGCTTGCCGCGCTGGCTCTGGCGGCACCCGTGCCGGGATCGGCGCAGTCCACCGCCGAGCGCGAGCAGGAGCGCGTCGAGCGCGATCGCGAGCGAGAGCGTGAGCGCCGCGAGCGGGAGCGCGAGCAGGCGGAGGAACGTGCCGAGCGCGTACGGGACCGCGCCGAGCGTGATCGCGAGCGGGAGCAGGAGCGGCGGGAGCGCGAGCTGGCCGGTGCGCTCGACACGACGGTGACGTTCGACGCGCGCGGCACGGTGACGGTGACCTGCCCCGGTGGCGACGTCGTGGTGACTGGCACCGACCGGAACCAGATCGTCGTCAAGGCGCGCACCGAGCGCGGGCAGATCCGCTTCGTCAGCAACGGCACGAACGCCACCCTCGAGCCGGCGGCCAACCGTGGATGCAGTGACGCACAGTTCGAGCTGTCGGTACCGAACGGCGTTCGTCTCATCGCGGCCACCTGGAGCGGCTCGCTCAAGGTCAGCGGCGTGCACGGAGAGGTCGAGGCCCACGCGCAGAGCGGTGACATCGATGTGCGCGATGCGGGCGAGACCCTCGACGTCGAGACCCTCTCCGGCGACATCACCATCCAGGGGGTGCGAGGCACCGCGAACGTGCACACGCTCTCGGGCGACGTCACGCTCAGCGGTGCGCGCGGCGACGTGGAGGTCGAGACGGTGAGCGGCGACATCGAGTTGCGCGACGTCGTCGCCAAGCAGGTCCGCACCCACAGCACGAGCGGGGACCTCCAGTTCGGCGGCACGATCGTGAGTGCGGGACGCTACGAGTTCTCCACCCACTCGGGCGAGTTGTACCTCACGCTGCCGGCCAACGTCGGCGCGCAGTTGAGCCTCTCGACCTTCAGCGGGGAGATCGACAGCGCCTTCCCGATCACCCTCACGCCGGGCGGGCATTCCATCGGCGCCTCGCAGGCCAAGAAGCTCAACTTCTCGCTCGGACAGGGCTCGGCGCGTATCATCGCCGAGACGTTCAGCGGTGACGTGACCCTCTCTACGACCGGACGGCGTCAGTGACCGTGCGCCTCATACCTGGAGATCGACCGATGGCTCTTCGCTCACGCGCGACGCTCGCAGCGCTCCTGCTCATCGTTGCGCCTGCGGTCCTCGGCGCGCAGGAGCGGCGGACGGAGCGCGCCTTCACCCTCAACGAGCGCATCCCCGCCGGCCAGTGGCTGCGAGTGCGCAACGTGATGGGTGAGGTGCGCGTGCGGCCCGGCACGAGCGACCGTGTGGAGGTCGTCGCCACGAAGACCTGGCGCCGCGGCGATCCGTCCATCGTTCGCATCGAGAGCCGGAAGTCGGCCGACGGCAGCATCCTCGTGTGCGCCTTCTGGACCGAGAACGCGACCTGCTCGGAGGACGGCTACCGTTCGCGCGGCGACGGCCGCAACCGCAACAACGACGTCAACGTCGACTTCGAAGTCCGTCTGCCGAAGGGTGTGCACGTCGGCGCGTGGTCGGTGAATGGCGAGGTGAGCGTCGAGGGAGCGACCGGCGAGGTGGAAGCCGGATCGGTGAACGGGAGCGTGGACGCCACGAGCAGTGGTGGGCCCGTGCAGGCGAGCAGCGTCAACGGCACCGTCCACGCGCGCATGGGCCGGGTCGGTGGCTCGGAGGACCTCGACTTCTCGAGCGTGAACGGCAACGTGATCGCCGAGTTCGGGGAGGACATCGACGCCCAGATCGAGCTGAGCACCGTGAACGGCCGCTTCCAGACGGATTGGCCGGTGACGATCAGCGGCCGGGTCGATCCGCGGCACCTCCGGGCGACTATCGGGAAGGGTGGTCGGCGGATCCGGCTGTCGACGGTCAATGGGAACGTCGAGCTGAGAAAGCGGTAGCTGCGGGCGGGGCTCGGGTCGGAACCCGGCCCGCACCCGTTATCTTCCGTTCATGCTCCTGCTCTCCGCCCTCTGGCTCGCCGTTGTCCAGGCGCTGACGTCGGCCGTACCGGCATCCCTCGGCGTGCCGATCGCCGGACTGTCGCGCGTCGCCAGCGTCGGAGTGGCGGGTACCCGGGCAGCGAGCACTTCGGCCCCTGCTCACCCGGCATCAGCCGCCGCGACGACACGCCGCGCTCCGCGGCTCGGCGACGAAGAGTTTCGACCGCCCGCAAGCCAGCGGTTGTCGGCCGTCGAGCGCGCGTCGAACCGCAGCCTCCCACCGCTGAGACCTCCCGCCGGGCTCGCCGCCCTGGCGCCGGCGGGTCTCTCGCTGCCGCTGCTGAACGTCCGGTCGCGTGCCGGCCATCAGCTATCGCACGCTGCCGCCTCACGCGGCGGCCACCTCCCGTACTACCCGACCGCTCCGCCTCTCCAGGGCTGACCGCACCCGCCTGATCTCCAGCTCGTGACCTGAGGGTCGCCGCGCCGTTTCGTGGCGCGACGGAAGCTGGCACAGGCTGTGGCGCGGACGTGACGACCTCTCACCGGCTGGGCGCTCCGCCCCCGGTGCCTCGCACGCACACGAACGCGGACGGCGCTCGCCGGACCGCGTCCATCCTGGAGAACACCATGTCGCTTCACACCCGCCCCATCCCGGCGCCAAAGACTCTGGACGACGTAGCCTCGAGCCCTGGCAAGACACCCTCGGTGGTGCTGCCCGAGCCGCACCGGCCGCCACAACCGAGCGGCAACCGACCGTCCGAGGGCAAACCGAATGTCGAACCGGATCGCCAGCGGGAGGTTCGCGCCGAGCCCGCGCGCGCGGATCGGACCCCGGGGCCCTGGTACCGGCGCGAGCCATGGCTCGCCGTCATGCTCGTGGCGTTCCTGCCGCTGGTGGCAACCGTGCTCGCGCCCGAGGCGGCGAAGTACCCGCTGCTCGGGCTTACTGGCCTCACGCTGATCGTGGGCTCGGCGATGCTCATCCGGCAGGAAGTGCGTCGGCCGCACCCGGATTCGGGGTCGAGCTGGACGTAACCCGCTGGAGCGGGGTTCGCATCGCTGATCTCGATCCTCAGCCGCCTGATTGTTCGCAAGCCAGGCGGCTGAGGATCGAGCCTTCAGCACACACTGCCTCCGCCGATTCCGCACGAGAGCGCGCTGATCGCGACCATCGCCGCCGCCGAAGCAGCGCGAGCGTGGCCTCCCCGTGATCTATGGCGATGCGACGCGACTCGAGGTGATGGCGCACGCACACCTCGAGCGCGCGCGGCTGGTGATCGTCGTCGCACCTGCGCACCCGTGACTCGGTGGCTCACCGCGCCGTCCACGGGGTATATTCCATCACCTTCAAAGGAGCTGTCTCCCATGGGCGTCTCGTTACCCGGGACACTCGTTCGTACCGGCGAGGAGCGTGCGACGCTCGTTCGGCGCACCTACGGCCTCGTCTTCATCAGCGTCATCGTCACGACGCTCGGCGTCGGCTTCGCGTTCACCCAGCCCGCGCTCATGCAGGCGGTGGCGCGGCATCCCATCATCACCATGCTGGCCATGTTCGCGCCGCTGTGGATGGCGATGCAGGCGCGGCACCAGTTCCCGAAGAACCTGATCCTCACCCTGCTCTTCACCTTCATCGAGGGGATCTGGATCGCGCCGTTCCTGTTCATGGCCGAGCGCAACAATCCGGGGATCGTCGGCCAGGCGGGACTGCTGACCCTCTCGACCTTCGGCGTGCTCTCGCTCTACGCCGTGGTCAGCAAGCGCGATTTCAGCGCCTGGGGCAGCTTCTTCATCGTCGGGCTGTGGGTGCTGATCGCGACCTCGCTGATCAACCTGTTCGTCGGCAGCGCGCTCGCGTCGCTCTGGATCGCCGGCGCCACGGTGCTCGTGTTCAGTGGGCTGCTCGTGTTCGACACCTGGCGCATCGTGCGCTCGGGGCAGTACGGCCCGAACGACTACGTGCCCGCCGCGGTGAACATCTACCTCGACCTGCTCAACCTCTTCCTCGCGATCGTCTCGCTGCTCGGCGGCCGCCGCCGCGACTAACGGATCGGGATGCGCGTGCTGGCCGCGGTCTTCGCGCATCCCGACGACGAGACATTCGCTACCGGCGGCACCGTGGCGAAGTATGCAGCGGAGGGCGCGCGCGTCTCGCTCTACTGCGCGACCGATGGGGATGCCGGACGATCGTCCGGCATCCCTTTCTCGTCTCGCGAGGAGCTCGGCCGGATTCGTCGCGCCGAGCTGCTGGACGCCTGCGCAGGACTCGGTATTCAGGTCGTGGAGCACGGTGGGCATGCGGACGGCGCGCTCAACGCCGCCGATCCCGACGTCGTGATCGGCCAGATCGTGGCGTTCCTGCGCCGCGAGCGACCGCAGGTGGTGCTGACCTTCGGGCCGGAGGGTGCGCCGACCGGCCACCGCGACCACAAGGCGATCTGCCGCTTCGCGACGTCCGCGGTGCTGCTCGCGGGCACGGCGGCGTTTCCCGACCAGCTCTCGGCGGGACTCGCCCCGCATCGCCCCGACCGGCTCTGCTTCGTCACCTGGCCGCTGCCGGGTCCGGACGAGGCCCCGCGGCAGCAGGGGCAGCCGATCCACGTACGGCTCCCCGTCGAGCAGTGGCATCCGCGCAAGCTCGAGGCCTTCTTCGCGCATCGCACGCAGCTCGACCACGAGGCGTACTTCCGCCGCGAGGCGATGCCGGCGACGGAGGACTACTTCGTGGCGATCGGAGAGGCGGTCAGCGGCGAGGACCTGTTTGCGGGAATCGGCTCGGACTGAGCGCGGCCGGTCGCGCCGGTGCCTATCGCCCAGGCACCTCGGATCAGCCCGCGGCCGCTCCTTCGATCTCTCCCGCGAGCTTGAGATCCAGCTCGGTGATCCCCCCCGCGTCGTGCGTCGACAGCGTGCACGTCACCTTGGTGTATCGGATGTCGATGTCGGGATGATGGTTCGCGGCATCGGCCAGCCTGGCGACCCGATTCACGAACTCGATCCCCTGGGCGAAGGTCGGCCAGGTGAACGTCTTCGAGAGCACGTTGCGGCGGCGCGACCAGCCGGGGAGCGTGCCGAGCGCACGCTGGATCTCGAGATCGGACAGACGAGGGGGCATCGTGCGAGGAGGAGGGTGACGGCCGGCTGACCCAGTGATGATACCATCCATCGTGAAGCTGTGCAGGACGTGCGCCGCGACGAGATATTGTGGCGTGCCGACTCGCCATCTCCTCCGCACGCTCGCGACGTTCATCGCGCTCACCGGGTGCCTCTCCTCGCCCGCGTCGCTGGGCGCCCAGGATCGCCCGAACGCGGCGCCCGCCGACAGCGTCCGCCGCGACGCGCATCCGCGCCACTACTGGCGTCGCATGGCGGCTGGCTTCGCGACGAGCCTTCTCGCGCACGAGGGTGCGCACGTCGTCACGGCGCTGGCCGTGGGCGGGCGTCCCAGCTTCGGGTTCAGCAAAGGGCGCCCCACGGTGTACTCGGGACTGGATGCCGTCACGCAACCGCGCGAGCAGTTCCTGTTCTCGAGCATGGGGCTCAACGTCCAGGCGCTGATCGACGAGGTGATCCTCGACGTGCCGCACCAGCGCGGCGGCGCGTTCGAGCGGGGCGTGCTCGCCGGTGGCATCGCGACTGCGTTGTTCTACGTCACGATCGGCCGCACCGCGTCGGTGAGCGACGTCGACTTCATGGCGCGCACCTCGTCGCTGTCCAAGACGGACATCTCGTTGATCTACGGAGGAGTCGCCGTGATGCACGCCGTGCGCGTCCACTACGACGAGCACTATGCGAACTTCTTCGTGCGCCCCGCGCCCCTCGGCGAGCGCGGGCTGCGGATCGGCGCGCACGTTCGATGACGCCCGCGAGCGATCCCCTGGCGCGTGCCCGTACGCTGGCGCGGCTGCTCGATTCCGCGGCGAGGGTGCCCGGCACCGGCATCCGCTTCGGCGCCGACGCGGTCCTCGGCCTCATTCCGGGGCTGGGCGACATCGGTGGGGCCGCGCTGGCAGGGTACCTCGTGATCCTGGCGCAGCGGCTCGGCGCGCCGCGCGCGGTCGTGCTCCGCATGCTGGCCAACGTCGCCGTCGACACCATCGCCGGCACGGTGCCCCTCATCGGCGACCTGTTCGACGTCGCGTACAAGTCGAACATCCGCAACGTCGCGCTGCTCGAGCAGGCGGTGCAGAAGCCGGCCGAGACGAAGCGCGCCAGCCGGCTGGTCGTCTTCGCGACGCTGGCGGGCCTCGTCGTGCTGGTCGCGGGCGCGCTCGTGGTGGCGGTGCTTGCGGTTCGGGCGATCGCCGCGGCCGTGAATCAGGGCTAGGCGGCCGCGCTGGTTCCCCGCCCTCCGATACCTACGGGTGCATGCATTTTCGTGTGCCGCGCGGGGGCCCCAATCGTCTGGATGAGTACGGCACGGGTGGTCCGCGGTGGAGTGTCGCCGGCGGCAGCCTTTCGTGCACCTCCCCCCTCGTTCAGACCATGCGCCTCGCTGCACGGATCGCCACCCTCGCGCTCCTCCCCACCGTTGCCGCGGCGCAGGCTCAATCCGACTACCCCGCTACGCAGCAGGGCACGGCGACCAGCACCGCCGCAACACCCGGAACCGCCGCCGAGACCCCGGATGACGCGCCTCGCGGCCGGCTCCTCGTGGTGGACTGCCCCCCCAGCCACCCAGGAGCCCCCGGCGCCGCAGTCGGCGACTCGGCCACCACCGCCCTCGTGGCTGCCTTGTGCGCGCGCGCCGGCCAGCCAGCGGCGGCCTCGATCCGGCACGTCTTCGCCCCACTGACCGACGTCTCGAACACGCCGAAGCAGGAAGAGCACGACGAGCACGGAGAGGCACAGGCTGCCGAGCAGTCGCTCGGGCCCCAGTTCCGCGTCCACCTCTTCGGAGACGTCAAGTTCTCCGCCATCGACTCCCTGGGAGCGCGCAACGGCTTCTCGCTCGGCCAGTTCGATCTGTTCGGCCGCTCTCAGCTCTCCGACAAGCTCAGCGTGCTCACCGAAGCCACGCTCACCGCGCTGCCGCGCAACACGTACAGCGCGAGGCTCGAGCGGCTCCTGCTCACCTATTCGCCGAACGACTATCTGATCGCGTCGGCCGGACGCTACCACTCGAGCATCGGGTACTACAACACGGCCTACCACCACGGGAGCTGGTTCCAGACCGCGATCGGCCGCCCGATGGTGTTCGCGCTCGACGGCGACATCGGGCTCCTGCCTGCCCATACGCTCGGCATCTCCGCCACGGGTGACATCCCGTCGGGCGCGCTCGGGCTGCGCTACGTCGCCGAGGTGGGGAGCGGGCGCGCCGGACAGTCTTCCGCCGCCACCGCTCCGCAGCCGGCGCTGGCCGACAACAACACGCCGTCGTTCAACATCGGGGTGACGATGCGCCCGGACCGCATGGACGGGCTGCAGCTCGGCGCCACGCTCTACCGGGATCGCCTGACGCTGGCGGATACGAGCAAGCGCGCGATCAACGAGTTGATCGGCGGTGCGCACGCTCTCTACAAGACCGACGCCGTCGAGCTGCTCGGCGAGTGGCTGGCCATCCGTCATCAGTCGCGCGGCGGCGCGCCGGCCAACGTCTCGCGCGGCTGGTACGCGCAGGCCTCGCGCCGCTTCCGCGCGGTGCGGCCGTACGTGCGCTACGACTACGTCGACGTCGCCCCGGCGAACCAGATCTTCGCGTTCCTCGGCCGGCGCAGTGGCCCCACGGGAGGTGTGCGCTTCGATTTCGACGCCCTGGCTGCCTTCAAGCTGCAGGCGAGCCATCTGGACCAGACGACCCGTTCGACGATGAATCGCGTCGACGCGCAAATCTCGTTCATGTTCTGAGGCAGCGCGCATGATTTCCCCCCCACTTCGCTGGGCACTGGGCATGTTCGCACTGTCGCTCCTGGGCGGCGCGCCGCGGGCGGCGTACGCGCAGAATTCCGAGCCCCTGGCCATCGTCGTGAATCGGAACAACCCACTCAGCGAGATCTCGCTCGCCGACCTTCGACGGGTCTTTCGCGGGCAGCGCAGCCGCTGGACCAACGGCCGGCGCGTCACGCTCGTGATGCGCGACGCTGGCGCGCCGGAGCGCGATGCCATCATCCGCGGACTCTACGGCCTCGACGAGGCGCAGTACCGCCGCACCTTTCTGCAGGCGGTGTTCTCCGGCGAGGCGCCGGAGGCGCCGAAGACTCTCGTGAGCACGAACGGCGTGCTGCGCTTCGTCTACAACGTGCCCGGCGCGATCGGCTACGTGCGCGCCCGCGACGTGAACGCCAGCGTGAAGATGCTCCGCGTCGACGGCCGCCTGCCCGGTGAGCCGGGCTATCGTCTCGGGGTGACTGCGCAATGATCGCTCGGGCGCGCGCGCTCGTGCGCCGACGCAGCACCACGGTCGTCCTGGTCTTCTATGCGTTGCTGAGCGCCGCCACGGGTGTGTTCAGCCTGCTGCAGCTGCGAAGCGCGGCGCGCGACGCCCACCAGCTCTACGATGGCCTCGTGAGCGGGCTCGATCTCATCGCCGGCCTCCAGTTCGACGTGCAGGAGGCGCGACGCCGCATGCTCTATGCGCTGACGACCGCGGATCCGAACCTTCAGGTCCAGTACGTCGACGAGTCGCGCGCCGCGGACGGGCGTGTCAGGCAGCGAATCGCCGAGCACGTGGCCCAGCTCGAGCACCCGAGCGACGTCGCCGCCGCCCAGAAGTTCGAGCGCGACTGGGCCGAGTATCTGCGCGTGCGGGACGAGGTCATCGCCTCGATCCTCGAGGGGCAGACGGCCGACGCCATCGCCAACGACCTCCGGTTCGGTACGCAGACGTTCGACCGCGCTCGCGCCGACCTGCTCGCGATGCAGGATCGATACAAGGTGGACGCCGAGCTCCGTCGCCAGGACGTCGAAGAGGCATCGCTGCAGTCGTTCGAGCTGGTGATCGTGGTCCTGCTGCTCACCCAGCTCCTCGTCTTCTTCGGCCTGCGCCAGATCCAGGCGGGACAATTGCTCGAGCGCGAACGGCGCTCGCAGGCACGACTCTCCGAGGTGATCGAATCGATCGACGAGGGGATGCTCGTGCTCGGCCGCGATGGAAGGGTGCTCCTCTGGAACGCGGCGGCTGAGCGTCTGGCTGGTCGCGCGCGCGACGTCGTGCTCGGCCATCAGCTCGCCGAGGCGTGGCCGCAGCTCGCCCGCACCGCCCTCGGCGCCACCCTCACCAGCTCGCTCGCCGACCGCAGCGTGCGCGCGACTCGCCTGTCGATCCAGCTCATCGACGTGGGCTGTGATCGGGTGCTGGACGTCCGCACCTTCCCGTTCGAGGACGGCATCACGCTGTTCTTCACGGACATCACCAACCTGACGCGCCGGACCGAGGATCTCTCCCGCACCGCCTCGCTCCTCGGCGCCACCCTCGAGTCCACGGCCGACGGCATCCTCGCCGCCGACGGCATGGGGCACATCACGCTGTTCAACCGCCGCTTCGTCGAGCTGTGGCGCATCCCCAAGGACATCGCCGAGTCGCGCGATGACGAGCGCGCCCTCGCGCACATGGTGAAGCAGCTGCGCGACCCGGAGAGCTTCCTGCGCAAGGTGCACGAGCTCTACGCCTCTCCCGAAGCGGAGAGCTTCGACGAGCTGGAGTTCAACGATGGACGCGTCTTCGAGCGGTACTCGGTGCCGCAGCGCGTGGACGGCGGCAGCGTGGGCCGCGTGTGGAGCTTCCGCGACGTCACCCAGCGCAAGGCGGCGGAGCGTCAGCTGCTGCACGACGCCTTCCACGACGCGCTGACCTTCCTGCCGAACCGGTCGCGTTTCACCGAGCTGCTGCGCCGCTCGATCAACCGCGCACGTCTCGACGAGCAGTACTCGTTCGCCATGCTCTTCCTCGACCTGGACCGCTTCAAGGTCGTCAATGACTCCCTTGGTCACGCCGTCGGCGATCAGCTGCTCGTCGCCGTGGCGCGGCGCCTCGAGCAGTGCGTGCGTCCCGGCGACACCGTGGCGCGGCTGGGCGGCGACGAGTTCACGGTGTTGATCGACAACACGGCGAGCGTGAACGAGGCGACGCGCGTCGCCGAGCGCATCATGATCGAGCTGCAGCGGCCGTTCTACCTGCAGGGCCAGGACGTCTTCGTGAGCGCGAGCATCGGCATCGCGCTGTCGGGGTCCGGTTACCAAATACCGGACGACCTGCTGCGCGACGCCGATCTGGCGATGTACCGCGCCAAGGCGAACGGAAAGTCGCGGTACGAGGTGTTCGACCAGAAGATGCACGCTCATGCCGTGGCGCTGCTCCAGCTCGAGACCGATCTGCGACTGGCGATCGAGCGCGAGGAGTTCCGCATCCTCTACCAGCCCGTGATGTCGCTGCGCACCGGCCGGATCGCCGGCGTGGAGGCGCTCGTGCGCTGGGAGCACCCGCAGCGCGGGCTCGTCTCACCCGATGAGTTCCTCAGCGTTGCCGAGGAGACGGGGCTGGTGGTGCCGATGGGGAACTGGGTCCTGCGCGAGGCGTGCCGGCGGCTCGCCGAGTGGCGCCACGATAACCCCGCCCTCGCGGACATGACCATCAGTGTGAACCTCTCGGCGCGCCAGTTCGTACATCCGGAGCTCGTGGCCCGCGTCACCGAGGCGCTCGAGGGAAGCGGGCTGCCGCCCCGCTGCCTGCGGCTCGAGTTCACCGAGAGTGTGCTCATCGAGCGCGAGGAGCCGGTCATCGACACCTTCGCGAAGCTGCACGGGCTCGGCATCCGGCTCGATCTCGACGACTTCGGCACCGGCTACTCATCGCTCGGCTACCTGCACCGCTTCGATCTGGACGCCCTCAAGATTGACCGGTCGTTCGTCAGCGACATCGGCCCGAACGGCGAGCGCTCCGAGATCGTGCGAACGATCATCGCGCTGGCGAACAACCTCGGCATGGAGGTGATCGCCGAGGGAGTGGAGACGGAAGCCCAGCTCGCGGTGCTGCAGGGGGTCGAGTGCGACCTCGTGCAGGGCTACCTGTTCGGCGGTGCGCTCACCGCAGCCGACATGGCAGAGCGTCTATCGTTGAACGTGCTGGTGTAGGGCTCCTCCGTCGGCGCGAGGACGATCCCGTCGCGCCGCCTCGCCACTGCGCGCAGGCCCGGCACGCGGCTCAGCGAATCCATCGGCACGTACTCGATTCCGGGCCACGCGAACGCAAGGATGCGCCCGCCGCGCAGACGCAGTGAATCCACGAACTCCGGCAGGCGAGCCGCCTCGGCGAGACGCGGAACGTCGCGCGCCGGCCGCCGGAGGTAGAAGTACGACATCACCGGCCAGTTCGTGTAGAGCGGATGCTCCGTGCCCTCGGTGCGCGCCCAGTCGATCAGATCACTGTGGCGCCACTGGTCGTTGGCGAAGTCCGAGCCGTGATCGAACACCCAGTTGGCTTCGTTGCGGGTGTGCGAGCCGGACGCGGCCCACCAGCCGAGCAGCGCGCCGACCACGGCGATCCTGGATAGCTCGCCTGGCGTGGTTCGCCACCAGATCCCGATACCGGTCGCAGCGAAGGTGGCGCCGAGGAGCATCACCGGCGCGAAGATGCGCTCGTCGAACGGGATGTTCGGATCGGCGAGCAGCCGGGACGCGAACAGCACGCCGACGTACGACGCGACGAGGAGGCCCGTCGCGGCGAGCAACCGGATGCCGTCGGGGAGGTCGGCGCGCCCGGGTCCGCCCTCCGACGTCCGCGCGCGATACAGCCGCCATGCGGCAGCCAGCGCGATCAGAACGATCAGGCACCCGGCCGCGAGCGCCGCACCGCGCTGGTGCGGCAGCTTCTCGTTCCACTCGTCGGGGTTCGGGACGAGCCACCAGGTGAGCGTCGCTGCTCCCTGCTCGAGCGTGGGGCCGAGGCCGCCGTACAGGGAGAGCTTGCGGATCGGCTCCGCGCCGCCGAGTTGCTTCGTGCGGACGAACCAGAGGCCCTGGAGCACGAGCGTCGGCAGCAGTGCGAGCACGGTGCTGCGTATGCGCATGGCGAACGTACCGCGCCGCGCGAGACTCCATACCGCGACCGCGGCGACGACGGACACGCCGGCATAGCGCGTGAGAGTCGCGAGCGCCGCCGCGAGTCCGGCGAGCCATGGCTGGTCCGGGCGACGTACCATCGCCAGCAGCGCGAGCACGACCATCGCGAGGAAGAGCGGCTCGCTGAGCACGGAGACATGCACCTCGTGCATCGACGACATCGAGAAGAGCGCGGTGGCGAGGAGCACTCCGGCCACCGGCGCGGCGGCCTCGCTCACGAGCAGCACGAGCCCCGTGACGATGACGAACGCCGACAGCGCCTGCACCAGCCGCGCGCCCTGCATCGGATCCATGCCGAGGCGCACAGGCGCGGCGAGCGCGATGGCGAACCCCGGCGGGAAGTGCGCGAGCATGGCCGTGCTGTCGGGGCTCCACCAGCGCGCCGTCGGAGTGCGGAACTCGCCGTGCATGGCGAACGACTGCGCGCTCCCCATGTACGCGAGCGCATCGGGGTCGAGACCGGGCGCGGGCGGGTCGGTGATCTGGAGCACCAGCGCGAAGGCGACGACGCCGAGCACCACCGGCGCGAGCCAGCGTGCGATCTGCGTCAGGAGGATCGATCGCCGCGCGCTCGCGGGAGCGTCGGGAGCGTCGGGTCGCGAAGAGGGCATGGCGAGCGACGAAGCACGCCGCCGCCACGCAACGTGCTCACCTCGCTCGCTAGAACAACGGCCCTGCCTTTCCCATCATCATCTGCCGCACGATCGGAATCGGCGGCCCGCCGTACGAGAGGAACTGATCGTGGAAGCGTCGCCACGCCGCCTTGCCGCCGCGTGACGCGGTCCAATCGTCGCGCAGCTTCCGGATCATCAGCTTCCCCATCGTGTAGCTCAGGTACTGAGGGTCGAACGTGCCCCGCGCGGCCTGCTGACGCGCCGTGGCCTCGGGCTGATAGGCCTCTTCGCGGAACATGCGCTCCGATTCGGCCACGCTCATCCCGCGGGTGTGCAGGCCGATGGCCGAGAGGTAGCGCACGTCGCGCAGCAGCGCGTTACTGAGCTGACCGATGTGCATCTCCGGATCGCCCGCGCCGAAGCCCACGTCCCACATCATCTCCTCGGTGTAGTGCGCCCAGCCTTCGGCGTACGCGTAGCCGACGAAGAGGCGACCGAACGTGGAGCGCGAGCGCTTGGCATGCAGGAACTGCAGGAAGTGGCCGGGCCACACCTCGTGCGCCGAGATGAACCAGAGGTTGGCGACGCCCGGGATGTAGCCGGCGCGCTGCTCCGCGGTCCACGATGGGTCGGGCGGGGCGACGTAGTAGGTGGCCGGCATCCCGCGGTCGTACGGTCCGGGAATGGTGATGTACGCCGAGTTGTAGCGCTGGTATGGCGGCGACTCCCCAACGAGCGCGAGCTCGGCGCTCGGGATGGAGACGACGTCGTGGTCGACGAGGAAGCGCCGCAGCGTCGTGAGCTGCTTGCGCGCCGCGACGACTGTGTTCTCGGACGGCTTGTGTGCGTCGGCCTTCCGCATGCACGCCTCGAGCGTCGCGCCGGGCGCGTAGCGCGCGCACTCCGCGCGCAGCGCCGCCTGGTTGCGCGCGAGATCCGCGCGTCCGATGCGTTCGAGCTCCTCGAGCGACGTGTCCACACGCTCGATGGCGTACAGCATCTCCCGGAACTTCGCGGCGCCGAGCGCGAAGTCCTCGGTCTGAGTCGAGCGCTGCGTCTCGAGCCAGGCGTCGAGCGCCTGCATCGCCGCGGCGGCGCTGTCGTTCGCCTGCTTGAGCTCTCGCTGCAACGCCGGATTCTTCACCGACGCGAACACCCGCGGCACCTCGTCACGATAGAACGACGCGTAGCCGCCGAACGCACCGCGGCCACGATCGATCATCGTGCGCGCGAGGGGTGGACGCAGGTTGGCCCGGATCTGCGGCGCTACGCGGGCCACCGAGCGCGCGTAGCGGATGTAGGCGCGCATCCGCTGCGGCAGCGGCGCATACGGGCGCCTGAGATAGACGTCGGGGTCGAGTGAGCCGGAGTAGTACGCCGGACTGCGATGCGGCGCGTCGTAGCTCTTCTGCCACCACAGCTCGCGGTCGAGCCGCGCGAGCACGATTTGCCGCTCGAGCCGGCGATCGGCGTCCAGGGCCGTGGTGTCGAAGGCCGTCACCTGGGCCCGCCAGGTGGTGAGCAGCGAATCGAATGACGCGCGCCCTGCATCCGACCAGTCGGGCAGGCGCCCGTCGTACTCGTGCAGGCCGGCGCCGACCGCCAGCTCGGGGCGCGCGGCGAAGTACACCTTCAGAAATTCGGCGACGACTGCGTCCCAGCGCGCGCGCTGTCCGGGCGCGGCGCGTGTCTGCGCGCTCGCGGTGGGAGCGAACAGCAGCGCCGCGGAGAGCGCGACGGCGAGTGCGCGGAAGCATGAGCGATGGCCGGACGTCATCGACCTATCTCGCTTCGCCAGCAGGCTGCTGCGCCCCACGGATCGCGGCTCGCAGCTCCTCGGCCGTCACCGGCTTGGACAGATATGCCGCGGCGCCGAGCGTCTCGGCGAGCCCGCGCTCGTCGGCCGTGGTCACGATGATCACCGGAATCCCCGCCAGCTCGAGCTTGGTCGTGATGGTGGTCAGGACGGCCCACCCGTCCTGACCGGAGAGCAGCACGTCGAGCAGGATGACGTCGGGCCGCTGTTCCGTCGCCAGACGCAATCCATCCTGCCCCGTAGAGGCGTAGAGCATCTCGAAGCCATCCTTCGCCAGCATTCGCTGCACCATGTCGCGCATGGTCGAGTCGTTGTCGATGAGCAGCACCTTGCTCGTCGTCATCGCTGGCATCGGCACGCTGGGACGAGAGACCCGATAGATGCCCGTCTGGCGGTGCAGCTTCGACTCGCTGACCTCGGCGGGGAGCCGCACGGTGAAGATGCTCCCCATCCCCGGCTCACTCACCACGCTGATCGTGCCGTCCATCAACCGTGACAGCCGCTGGCTGATGCTCAGGCCCAGGCCGGTGCCGCCATACTTCCGCGTCGTCGACGGATCGGCCTGGGTGAATGGCTGGAAGAGCCGCGCGAGCTGCTCGGGAGTCATGCCGATGCCGGTGTCGCGTACGGCGAACACGATCCAATCGCGATCCCGCTTCTCCTCGCGCGTCACCGTCAGCGACACCGTGCCGTTCGAGGTGAACTTGCTCGCGTTGCTGAGCAGGTTGAGGAGGATCTGACGCACGCGAGTGAGATCGGAGTGCATC